>JABFSY010000324.1 GCA_013140395.1 Cyclobacteriaceae bacterium | reverse complement strand
ATTAGCAACACTTGCAACGGTTGGCTTTTCGATGTTCCATACTACGGTGGGAGTTTCTCTCACTCCAAATTGATTGAAAAATTCAAGCGAAACCGTTTGCTTTTCACCTACCTGAAGGGCAAGAATGCCCATGTTTCCTTTTTCCATCGGCACACCACTTTTGTCGGTAGTGGTTAGTTTTCCTCCTGCTAACAAGTTGAGGATTGGGTCGCGAGGCACCGCGTCTTTTTTATCCACGCCAATACACGAAAAACATCCCAACAGCACTAATGCAACCAGTCTAGCTTTCATTTAAATTCGTTTTAATCAAAAATATCTTTTTCAGGGCCATTTTCGAGTCGTATAGCTGACATTTGTACGGTTCGGTTAGATTCGAAAACCTTAGTATTTTTTTCAACTGACTGATAATTTTCAAGTAACTTGCGTCCATACAACTCATTACAACGTGAAAGACGAAGATGTAAAATTGATTAAGGATAGTTACTTTAATCTATTGGCTGTTTTTTTCGAGCAAGAGCACATACGCGGATCTCACATGCGGTGTATTTTGAAATGGGGCGTTCATTTAAATATAAGCGAGCACGATATAGATGTAATAGGTAAGGGACTTCATGCCGCCTATGTTCCACCTGCTAGTGAAATAGACCGATTAGAGTCGGTTTATCATCTTGTTCACATGATCTACCTCGATCAAATGGTGGAGGATTCAGAATTAGAAGTTGCATCTATTTATGCATCCCGCTTGGGCTTCCAAAATGGCATGGTCGGGGACTTGTTTAAATCCATTGCAACGGTCGAATTTGACCGTACCTCACCTGAGGATGTAAGAAAAGAGGTAATTGACTTCTTAAAACTTCAAAAAAGCTGACTTTTCGCTCGACAAAAACATTTTTTAGTGGATTTTGCCCCAACCCAGTGGCAGAAAATGCCCTGAACCCGTTTTGGTTTCCTATTGTACGGATGTAGGATTTGGCATTATTCCATCAAAATAATAACCCGGCAGACGCGGACATTTGTTCCCGTTAACCCGAGGAGCATGGAAAAGCCAGTGAACATCAGTATCAAAAGCAGAGTGAAGCAGGTATTAGTTTTAGTAGCTCTGATTCTTGCAGGAATAGTGATTTCACAATCTTTGCAAGCACAGAATTTTCACAAATCGAAGGCCAAGCATTTCAAAAGCAAATACAAGTCCCAAATAAAAATAAATAGCAAGGTCTGTTTTATCTTGGCAAAGAAAAGAACCCAAGAGCCAAAGCAGCCATTTTTTGCTTTTCTTCAAGGAAAGCCTAAGCCAGCAAAGTACAAGCCACAGGCCGAGGTCGATCCTCCTTCTTACGTTCGAATCAATGATAAGCCAGTCTTAGTAGCCCAGTCGAACAGCCATCAGCCAGGTTTAGCACAATAAAATTAAAGATTGGGTGTTTAGTGTGAGCCTCGGTGAGTAAAATCATCGGGGCTTTTTTTATTCCTTTACTTTTTCACAACTTGAAGAGTAGATTGATCGAATGGATTATAGCGAGGATACATTTTTTAGGAAACTAGCGCCTACTTCTCCGCACCCTTTTTTGATTTCTGTAGAACGAGCAGAAGGAGTTTATCTGTACAGCGCCACTGGCAAGAGATACATCGACATGATTTCAGGTATTGCCGTAAGTAATGTCGGGCACCGTCATCCAAAAATTGTAAAAGCCATAAAAGATCAAGTCGATAAGTATTTGCACGTAATGGTGTATGGAGAGTATATTCAATCACCCTCCAATTTGCTTGCTGAGAAATTGACGAGTTTACTTCCACCCAATTTGAATTGCTGCTATTTTGTGAATTCAGGAACGGAGGCCAATGAAGCAGCTCTGAAGTTAGCGAAGCGAGTGACCGGCAGAACGGAAATGATTGCGTGCCGAAAGAGTTATCATGGTAGTACCCATGGCTCGTTGAGTGTCTCTGGCAACGAAGTAAAGAAACGCGCTTTTCGCCCCTTGCTTCCAGATGTAAAGTTTATTGATTTTAACAAACTTGGTGACCTCAATCATATCACTGAGCGCACAGCTTGCGTGATCATGGAGACAATACAAGGAGACGCAGGTGTACGTACTCCCAGCAAAGAATACCTGCAAGCGGTCAGAAAGAAATGCACCGACACGGGTGCGTTGTTGATTTTCGATGAGATACAATGTGGTATGGGACGAACAGGAAAGTTGTTCGCCTTTGAGCATTTTGATGTGGTGCCAGACATCTTAACGCTCGCCAAATCTTTTGGAGGAGGGTTGCCGATCGGCAGTTTTATTTCAAGTTTTGAAAATATGCAAACGCTGGCTTCAAAACCGATGTTAGGTCACATTACTACCTTTGGCGGCAACCCGGTTTGCTGTGCATCAGCATTGGCTGTATTAGAAATTATTGGCGAAGAAAATCTACTGGCAACGGTAGAGGCAAAGGGTCAACTGATCGAAGACTTATTGCGCCATTCTAAAGTAAAGGAAGTAAGAAGGTTTGGCTTACTCTTCGCATTTGATTTTGATTCAGAAGACCGAGTAAATCGAATTGTGCAATATGCAAAGGAGCACGGAGTGATCTGCTATTGGTTTCTCTCGCATCCTAATAGTTTCCGTATTGCACCTCCTCTCACTATTACAGAACTTGAAATCAGGGAAGCTTGCGCTGTCATTTTACAGGCTATCGAAAATTCTTAAAAGCAGAAAAAATGGAAGTAACCCAAAACAAATTGGATAGGATTTATAAAACACTGATGGTGGTTGCCCTGGTCATCGCAGGCCTTATTTTCGCAAAGGATATTATGATGCCGATTGCCTTTGGAGCACTCTTTTCAATGGTGTTGCTGCCACTGGCGAAGCGATTTGAAAAGAAGACAGGTCGGGTTTTTTCTATTGTACTTGTTTTGTTTGTCGCGTTCCTGGTCATGTTGCTGATCTCTTGGTTTGTGATTGCTCAGATTACAAGTCTTTCTAACAGCCTTCCCGATTTAGAAGGACGGTTTATGACGTTGATCAATTCAACCAGTGAGCAGGTTAATACTATGTTTCAAATTGACACGCATGAGCAAAGTCAATTGTTGAAAGACGGCTTGAAGAACTTTTCATCCTATTTTGGCTCGCTGTTACTTTCCACATCATATTTCGCCTACTTCTTTGTGCAGGTACCGATTTATATTTTTCTGTTTTTGCTGTACCGCGAACGATTCAATGATTTCTTGGTAGCCGTTTGGCCTACCTCAAGTTTGTCATGGAAATCTGAGATTCAGGCTGTGATTCGCGGATACATATCAGGCTTAACACTTGTAACGCTGATTGCGGCAGTCCTTAATAGCATTGGACTACTTTTATTGGGTATCGATCATGCTATATTTTTTGGATTTCTGTCGGGCACATTAACGATGATTCCCTATGTAGGTATTACGATTGGAGCTGCGCTGCCCACATTATTGGCCCTGGTTACCAAAGACAGTGGTTGGTATGCCGTTGGTGTGATTGCTGTACATAGCGTTGTGCAGTTTTTAGAGGGAAATTTTATTACGCCCAAAATAACAGGTTCAAAAATCAGCATCAATGCAATGGCAGCTATTGTGGCATTACTGGTAGGCGGAAAGATCTGGGGTATTGCGGGAATGATTCTAGCTGTACCGGCTGTCGGAATTTTGAAAATTTTACTTTCTTATTCACCTTCGCTTTAGCCGTTTGTTATCCTATTAGAAG
>JABFSY010000417.1 GCA_013140395.1 Cyclobacteriaceae bacterium | reverse complement strand
GCGTTGGTAAGACTCCTGAATGTACTGAGGCAAATTACAGAAAAAAGCAAAGGATGGCGATCGTGCCGTAACCTGCGTTATGTATTTTATCTGAATATGTTTGCCTTTTATGGCCGGAGGCGGGTAATGAACAATCTCGGGCAGCATGGCGTCATTCAGCTCTGAGGTAGGAATCCGCTTGTTTTTATTCTTATACACTTCTACAGCTTTTTCCATTACCTGGAAGATTCGCTGCTTGGTCAAAGCAGACGCAAAGAGTATCGGCAGATAGTCGATGGGTGCCAGCTTCTCTTGAATATCTTTCTTAAACTTATCAGCGGTCTTGGTATCCTTTTCTATTAGATCCCATTTATTAATCATCACAACAATTCCTTTTGTCTGCTTTTGGGCAAGGACAATAATGTTCACATCCTGCGACTCCAGTCCGCGTTCCGCATCAATCACCACTATACAAACATCGCTTTCTTCGAGTGCACGCAAAGAACGAAGTACAGAATAAAACTCAATGTCTTCCGTTACTTTACTTTTCTTTCTGATACCAGCCGTATCAATGAGAATGAAGTCATTCCCAAACATTTTATAACGCGAATGAATGGCATCTCGGGTAGTGCCCGCCTCTTCGGTGACGATGCTCCTTTCATTTCCCAGAAGCACATTTAGCAAGGACGATTTTCCGGAATTAGGTCTTCCAACAATTGCAATTTTGGGAATACCAGCGTCAGGATCTTCCACGCCTTCCTCAGGAAAAATTTTGACCAGTTCGTCTAACAGCTCTCCAGAGCCAGATCCATTCTCTGCAGATATGGGATAAACCTCGCCCAGGTTCAGTTCGTAAAACTCATTCGCTTCAATAGCCTTTGCAGGTGTATCAACTTTGTTGGCGGCAACAAATACCGGTTTCTTTGATTTACGAATCACCTTGGCAAACTCTTTATCGTAACCTGTCAACCCATCTTTACAATCCACCATAAAAATAACGGCCGAACACTCCTCCAATGCCAGCTCCACCTGCCTGCGAATGGCTGACTCAAATTTATCGTCAGACCCTGTGACGTAGCCACCTGTATCAATGACTGTAAAAAATTTATCTGTCCACTGCGCATAGCCATAGTGCCGGTCACGAGTAACACCCGGCATGTCATCCATGATTGCCTGCCTTTGTTCTACCAAGCGGTTAAAAAAAGTTGATTTACCCACATTGGGTCTACCTACTATTGCTACAATGTTTGCCATAATTTAGTCGATACGCGATAGCCTTTAGTCCAAGGTCTTCAATCAATTGACCGCGGACTATCGACTATTGACCCGTTTTATTCAAGATATCCAAAATGTTTTAACTTCAATTTCTCTTTGCGCCAATTGTCGGCCACTTTCACATGAGTCTCTAAGAACACCTGCTTACCGAAGAATGCTTCCATACTAGCTCTCGCCTCAGTTCCAACCTTTTTCAGAGAGCTCCCTGCTTTTCCTATCAGAATTCCCTTTTGCGAATCACGCTCTACGTAGATAGTGGCTCGAATTTTTATAATCTTCTCGCTTTCTTTAAACTCTTCAATACTCACAGCAGAGCTATAAGGAATCTCCTGGCTGTAGTTCATAAATATTTTTTCCCGAATCATCTCGGCTGAGAAGAAACGTTGACTCCTATCAGTGAGATCGTCTTTAGGATAATAGGCTGGATGTTCAGGCAAATACTTCTTAATAGCAGGTAAGAGTTGTTCCAGGTTGATTTCTTTTAGTGCCGAAACAGCTATAATTTCTTCGGCTTTTATATATCCCCTCCAGTAATCAATTTTGTCTTTTACCTGAGAGCCCACCGCTAGATCCGCTTTATTGATAATTAGTAAAATGGGCGTGGTAATATTTTTAAATGGGGCAAAGAGCAGCTCATCATACTTTTCACCCAACTCAACGATCAACAAAATCAGATCAGCATCTTCCAATGAAACTTTTACATACCCCATCATTGCTTCGTGCAATTCGTACTTAGGCTCTAAGATTCCTGGGGTATCCGAATAGACAATTTGAAAATCGTCACCGTTTAGAATACCCATGATTCGATGCCGGGTGGTTTGGGCTTTGGGGGTAATGATCGACAGGTTTTCCCCAACCAGTTTGTTCATTAGGCTCGACTTACCCACGTTGGGCTTGCCTACGATACTTACAAAACCAGATTTATGGGGGATTGACATGCGGCTTAAGAATAAAAAACCCCTGACTCAAATAGAGTCTGGGGTTTTAGTAGCGGGGACAGGACTCGAACCTGTGACCTTTGGGTTATGAGCCCAACGAGCTACCAACTGCTCCACCCCGCGATTTGGATGGCAAAAGTAGAACCAAAGGGGTTAATAAACAAGTTCACGATAAAAGGAAAGCTTCTCAAGGTGAGAACTGCAGTCCCAAAAAAGGATTAAACACATGCTCGAAACGCTGCTTCGCTCATCCAGCACATGTCTTCATTGTATAGGTAACTTATTGATTTTCTGAACAATGTCGACTTTTCGATCTGATCAAATTCCTATTCGGAGAGGTTGGTCTTCGTGGCACATGTATTGGATAATACTGCCGAAACATTAGACCGTGAAAATTTTCATCCTTATTTCTACCTCTCTCCTTTTTGTGATTGGATCCTTATCAATGGCAACGCCAAAGGATACAAAGCCGGAAATCACGACAATAACCAACGATAATCTCCTCGTTTTGAAAGCCAATCGGAAATTCAAGGGTGCAGAAATTGAGGTGTTTTCCTCTTCAGGCTACTTGGTGACCTCCAAAAAGCTAAACAAAAGAAAGGTAATCATCGATTTTAAGAATGTGAGAACGGGCGCCTACCTGATTCGGGTAAAAAAAGGCAACACGCAAGAGGAATTCAGTTTTAGAAAACAATAACAATCTGAAATAAAAAAAATGAAAGCGATCAAATCTTCACTGAACGTACTCGTCTATTTGATTTTGCTAGCTTGGTAGCAAAACATTTCTTTTTCTAAAATCAGAAATCAAAAGCAAACCGACAAAGGTGATGATCCCATTTATGATCAAAACCTCAATTCCAATCTTATAGCCTCCGAACCAATTGGGTGAGTGCGTGCTTAACACATACGAAAGCACTGGCGCCAATACACAAACGAAAGGAACGAGCACTCCTTTGATCTTCCATTTTGTTAATAATCCAAAAGAGAAAAGTCCCAACAACGGACCATAGGTATACCCTGCCACGTTGAGCACCGCATCAATAACTGATTTCTCATTCACCTCCTTGAAAATAATAATGATCAACAGAAACAACACAGAAAAGCCCAAGTGAACCATAAATTTCTGCTGCTGTTTCACTTTCTCTGGCTTCGTTTTGAAATGAAGGAAATCAATACAAAACGAGGTAGTCAATCCCGCTAAAGCCGAATCTGCGCTCGCATAAGAAGAAGCCGTTATCCCCAAAAGAAACAAAATGCCAACCAGGCCACCCAACTCGTTAAAAGCAAGGCGTGGATAAAGCTCATCCGATAGTGCAGGTATCGATAGCCCTTTTTGATTGCTATATAAGTAAAGCAAGGCGCCCAAGGTTAGAAACAAAAGATTGACGACAACTAATGTAAGGCTGAACCAAAACATATTCTTTTGAGCATCTTTTAATGTTTTGCAGGTTAGATTTTTCTGCATGATCTCTTGATCCATGCCCGTCATAGTAATGGCAATAAAGGCACCGCCTAAAAATTGTTTCGGGAAAAACAAGGTTGAGTTGACATCATCAAAATAAAAAATTTTGGAAAGCCCTGCCGCCTGTATGGAATCGACCATAGTCAACAAGGAGAAATCCAGTTTATCGGCAATTTGCCAAACCGTGACAGCCACCGCAGTAACCAAAAAAAGCGTTTGAAAAGAGTCCGTCCAAACAATTGTTTTTACTCCTCCTTTAAATGTATAAATCCAAATTAGCCCAATGGTGGTAGCAACCGTCACGATGAAAGGAACGCCCCACGCGTCAAACAAAAAGAGTTGTAAGACTGCCGCTGCCAAAAAAAGTCGAAGGGAAGAACCAATGGTTCTGGATACCAGAAAAAAGAACGCCCCGGTTTTATAGGCCCAGTTGTCAAATCGTTGCTCAAGATAGGTGTAAATTGAAATGACATTAAGTCGATAATACAATGGCATCAACACTCCAATAATGACCCAGTAGCCCACCAAATATCCTAGGACAATCTGAAAGTAGCCAAATCCAATTTTTCCGACATTGCCTGGCACCGACACGAATGTTACTCCAGACAGAGAAGAGCCAATCATGCCAAAGGCAACAAGATACCAAGGTGACTGCCGATTGCCGGTAAAGAAGGTATTGCTATCAGCACCTTTGGATGTGAAATAAGAGATGATGATCAGTGCTAAAAAATAAACTGCTAAAATGGAAGCAACCAGGAATGGTGACATATACAGTGCGTTAAGTGTGGCAAACTACACTAAGTTGCCTACAATTAAAACAGGAACGAAGTTGAGCTTCCGGAGAGACCAATCCCAAATCATCAGAGATTCCCTTTTTTCTCATGGAACGCACCCTTGAATTCAGGGTCTTCATAGCGTTTCTGACGATCGATCTCACGTGCCATGTCTTGCAACTCCTCTCGCGGGGTTTCTGCCAACTGCACTTGTTCAGGCAGCTTCTTTACGGGAATCTTCTCTCGGATTATTTTTTGGATTTTATCGATATGATACTTCTCAGAATCAGTTACTAAAGTAATAGCCTTGCCACTTTGAAAAGCACGGCCAGTGCGGCCGATACGATGCACATAGTCCTCATAAACAATAGGCACATCAAAATTAATTACGTGCGACACATTGGTAACATCTATTCCACGTGAAGCAACATCGGTAGAAACCAGTACTCGTAGCTTGCCATCCTTAAATTCAGTCACTGCGTTGATCCGACTATTTTGACCTTTGTTGGAATGAACCACTTTGGCGGGACCATATCCTTTGCGTTCTATGAATTTGAAAATATCGTTGGCCGCATCTTTGGTGCGGGCGAACACCATTACACGATTGAATGCTTCTTTGTCCTGAAGGACATATTCTAAAAAATTAATTTTCGTTCGGGAGTTAGGTACCCAGTACAACTCTTGTTCAACCTTGGTTGGAACGGTTGCCGGTGGTGTGATTTCAACTCGGACTGGGAATTCTAAAAATTCCTGTGACAGACGCTCAACGCGTTGAGGAAAGGTAGCAGAGAACAATAGATTTTGCCTTTTAGAGGGAATCACTTCAAATATCTTTCGGAGTTGAGGCATAAACCCCATATCGAGCATCCGATCTGCCTCATCCAAAACCAACGTTTTAATTTGCTTGGGAGCAAGTTCATTTCGTTGATACAATTCCAAAAACCTTCCGGGTGTCGCTACGATAATATCAACTCCGGCTTTGATATTGTCTATTTGTGTTTTAGGCCCAACTCCTCCGTAGAGATGTACTATCCTCAAGTCGGTATACTTCGAGAGTGCGGCAACCTGAGCAGCAACTTGGACGACCAGCTCTTTTGTTGGTACTAGAATTAATACACGGGGATCAGTCCCCTGTGCAAATTTCGCTTTCATCAAAACAGGCAGTAGGTATGCGGCTGTTTTACCAGTACCGGTCTGCGCAATGCCAATTACCTGCTGTCCGCCTAAAATAAGCGGAATACACTTTTCCTGAACTTCTGTGGGATTCTCAAAGCCCGCATCTACTACCGCATCTAGTAGTTGTTTATTCAGTTTAAAATCGAGCCAATTCATAGAAAATTTTTAGAGAGATTGAGTAAAGATCAGGTGAGCGGTGCCCTATCTTTACAAGGTAATGAATACTACACTCATAACGAACGCAAAAATAGCAAACGAAGGCAAGGTCTTCGAGGGCGATGTACTAATTAGAGGATCTTTTATTGAAAAGATTGGAAATAACTTGTCAGGCGAGCATGCACGCGTCATCGATGCCAAAGGTAAATTGCTACTACCGGGTGCCATTGATGACCAAGTCCATTTCCGGGAGCCTGGGCTTACTCATAAAGGCACTATTTACACTGAATCGCGTGCTGCCGTTGCCGGTGGAGTTACTAGTTTCATGGAAATGCCCAATACTTCACCTCCAGCTTTTACACAAGCTTTGCTGGCGGACAAATACCAAATCGCATCACAACATTCATTAGCCAACTATTCCTTTTTCATGGGTACTTCTAATGACAACTTAGAAGAGGTAATGAAAACGGATCTTCAAAAAGTTTGCGGTTTAAAAATTTTTATGGGATCGTCAACTGGGAATTTATTGGTTGATGATCCTGCCGTCCTGGAATCGGTCTATTCGCGGTTCCCCTCTCTGATTGCGACTCATTGCGAAGATGAACCAACGATTCGAAAAAATCTGGCAGACTTTAAAGAGAAGTATGGTGATAATTGTCCAATTGCCTACCACCCTATTATCAGAAGTGAAGAAGCCTGTTACAAGTCATCGTCTTTTGCCATTGGCCTAGCCAAGAAACACGGCACTCGTTTGCACATTCTTCATATCTCAACTGCGAAAGAGACCTTTCTTTTTGACAACACTATTCCGCTCCAAAATAAGAAGATAACAGCTGAAGCCTGTATTCACCATCTTTGGTTCAATGATACTGACTACGATCGATTGGGAATGAATATCAAATGGAATCCAGCTATTAAAACAGCTCATGATCAACAAGAAATTTTGAAAGCTGTCATCGATAATCGAATCGATGTCATCGCGACAGATCATGCCCCGCATACCATCGAAGAAAAAAACAATACTTACTTTAATGCTCCTTCCGGAGGACCACTGGTTCAACATAGTATCGTTGCCATGCTGGAGTTCCAACGACAAGGAAAAATCACTCTCGAAAAAATAGTAGAGAAGATGTGCCACAATCCCGCCATTCTTTTTCAAATCGATAGACGTGGTTATATTCGAGAAGGGTACTATGCCGATTTAGTTTTGGTTGATCAAAATAATCCGTGGAAAGTTCAAAATGACAACATATTGGCTAAATGTGGATGGTCGCCTTTTGAGGGTCAAACCTTTCATTCAAGAGTTACAGATACTTGGATTTCCGGACACCATGCCTATTCAAACGGGCAGTTCAACGAGGGCAAGATGGGCGAAAGGCTTCATTTCCTTCGGGGCTAGCTTTGCGATTTGAAATTGGCTACCTACATTTGCAGTCCTCAAACGGTGGATGTAGTTCAGTTGGTTAGAATGCTAGATTGTGATTCTGGAGGTCGCGGGTTCGAGCCCCGTCATTCACCCTTCAATAAGCCCCGAGAAACTCGGGGTTTTTTATGCAAATGGAATTTTACGTATACATCGTTCAATCCGAAAAAGACGGTTCCTTCTATTTCGGTCAAACCAATAATTTAGATGATCGACTAAAAAGACACAACGCTGGATCAGAAAAATATACGAGTAGGAAAACTCCATGGAAATTGTTTTGGCACACCAAAGTAAGTTCGCGTGCCGAGGCAATGAAGTTGCAAAAAAGCTCAAGAACTTAAAGTCTACTAAAAGGATGATGGAGTTTATTGACAACTATCGAGAGAATCCACTTTCGTAGCTATGCACCACTCGAGTGCCGTGGCAAAGCCACGAGCATGCTCGTCCCGCTTCGGGACGGTACCCCGTCATTCACCCTTCAAAGCTTTTCAGAAATGAAAAGCTTTTTTATTTTGGATTAACCTATCTCTTTTTTTGCTTCGATCAAGAGTTCTTCCCGATCAATCGGCACTACGCCTACATGCTGGCACACCAAGCCACCACCCAAATTGGAAAGGGATGCAATCAATGGAGGCGATAGCTTTAACGCCAAACAGAGCGCTGCAATACTCACTACCGTATCACCTGCACCGGAAACATCTGCGATTTCACGGGCATGTGCTGCTATTTTTACCTTTTGATTATTATAATCTATGTAAACTCCATGTTCAGAAAGTGTAAGCATCACTCCTTCTGCGTGTAGTTTTTCTTTTAGCAATTCAACGGCCTTCTCGACTTGAATTTGATTACTTGCCTCTACTTCTATCTTTAGGCCCTCGCGCAATTCTTTTAGGTTTGGTTTAAATAGAGTTACGCCCTTGTACGCAAGAAAATTTCTCTTCTTGGGATCAACTACCGTGGGAATATTTTTTCGCTTTGCAAGGGCAATCGTCTTTTCAATGATCGAAGCATTTAATACGCCTTTATCGTAATCTTCAAAAACAATGACGTGACAGGCGGGCATTAATTTTTCAATTCGCTCCAATAATAACTTTTCTTCTTCCTGATTAACCACCTTATCCGATTCTTCATCCACACGTACCACGTGTTGCTGGCTGGCAATAATTCTTGTTTTTACGGTAGTGGGTCGAAAAGAAGAAGTCACGATTCCATCCTTTGAAATCTTTTTGTCATCTAATCGCTGTAGTAATTTTTTGCCATCCTCATCGTCACCGATCAACGCACAGAGTATGGGGGTCGCCCCTAAGGCATGAACGTTTAAGGCAACGTTGGCCGCGCCACCTAAACGGAAATCCTTTTTTCGAACATTAATAATGGGTACTGGTGCCTCGGGAGAGATTCTTTCTACTGCTCCCCAGATGTAGCTATCTAGCATCACATCTCCAATGATCAATACATTGAGTTTGGAGAAAGATTCAACTATTTTTTCTGGAGAGTTCATATAACCAAAAGTAGAAAGTAGGAAGCTAATAGTCAGTTGTCAACTTTACTTCAAGGATGCTAAGGCATTTTTCATTCTGCTCATGGCTTCGACTAGGTCCCTTTCTGAGGCTGCATATGAAAGCCGAACACATTTTTCATCGCCAAATGCACCACCTGGTACAAGCGACACATGTCCCTTATCCAACATGAAAAAGCAAAAATCATCTGCGTTTTTGATTACTGTATCGCCATCTTTCTTACCGAAATAAAAGCTCACGTCAGGGAAGAAATAAAAAGCGCCTTGGGGATAATTCGCTTTTACTCCTGGGATTTCTTTTAACAATTTGTAGACGATGTCTCTTCGCTTGTGGTATTCGGTTACCATCATATTTGTTGGAGCTAAGTCACCAGTAATGGCTGCCAATGCTCCGCGCTGGGAGATGGAACAGTTAGCTGAAGTAATCTGACCTTGCACTTTATTGCTTCCATCGGCAATCCATTTGGGGGCAGCGATGTAGCCTACACGCCAGCCTGTCATTGCAAAGCCCTTTGCAAAACCATTCACCGTAATCGTACGATCGAACATGCCCGGAAGAGAAGCCATACTCGTCTGGTCTCCAGTGAAATTGATATGCTCGTAAATCTCATCAGCAATAATCAATAAACTTTCATGGTTGAGCACAACAGCTGCGATTGCCTCCAGCTCCTTTTTTGAAAAGACAGAGCCTGTTGGATTACATGGCGATGAGAAAATAATTGCCTTGGTCTTTTTTGTGATTGCTTGTTCTACTTGTTGTGCTGTTACTTTAAAATCATTTTCTAGCGTTCCGTTGATAATAATGGGTGTTGCTTCTGTTAAGCGAACCAATGCATCATAGCTAACCCAATAGGGAGCGAACACGATTACCTCATCTCCCGGATTAAGCAATGCTAGCATCACGTTGGCGATGGATTGTTTAGCCCCATTTGATACCACAATGTTTTCCGCCTTATAAGGAACCTTATTTTCTTTTTGGTATTTCGCTGCGATCGCTTCGCGTAAGTCCTGATATCCTGCAACCGGAGGATAAGAGAAATATTTACCGTCATCAATAGCCTTTTTAGCCGCATCACAAATGTGTTGAGGTGTCTTAAAGTCTGGCTCGCCCAAACTTAAATTGATCACATCGATCCCTCTATTCTTGTATTCGCGAGCTTTGGCAGCCATGGCCAGTGTAGCAGATTCTTCAATTGCGTTGATGCGGTTGGAAAGGTGGTTCATAATTTTGATTATGTCTACAAAGAAAGAGATTTATCATGTGAAGACAAGCGGCAGGCAGAGATCTAGCCTGTGGTTTTTGCCCTTTCTAAAAAGAATGAGTTCAGGGAAACCTGCCAAGTGTTAGCTAAAAAGTGTCCGCCCGAGAATACTTCTCCCCAAGGTAATCTCATCCGCATACTCCAAGTCACCTCCCACCGGTATGCCTCGGGCAATCGATGTAACCTTCAGAGAAAAGGAAGATAGTTTTCGGTTGATATAGAAATTAGTGGTATCGCCTTCCATGGTGGGGCTTAGGGCTAAGATGATTTCTTTGATCTCTTTCCCATTTGTCAAACGGGCTATCAACGAGTCAATTTTAATATCTGATGGTCCGACCCCGTTCATGGGAGAAATAACTCCTCCCAGCACATGATATACCCCCATAAATTGAGCTGTATTTTCAATGGCCATTACATCTTGGGTGTCTTCTACTACACAAATAATGCTTTTGTCTCGCTTATGGCTTTTGCAAATAGTGCACTCCTCCTCATCCGAAATGTTATGGCATGTTTTACAAAACCGAATATTTGAGCGCAGCTTGTTCAACGCCTCTGTAAGAGCAGTGGTTCGGTGTTCGTTCTCCTTTATCAGGTGCAAAACCATTCTGAGTGCCGTCTTTTTCCCGATACCGGGAAGCTTGGCAACCTCGTTTACAGCATCTTCTATCAGTTTTGAAGGAAACTCCACTTAGTTCTTTTGATTAAGTCTTGGTAACGCGCCCAAAACAAAATGGGTATTAAACAATTTTTGCGTCAATGCCAGCATCAACGATCGCCTCGCGCATTGGATTCAGTTCTTCATAAGAACCAGCCTTCACCTTGCATTTTCCTTTGTGATGAATCAACCAGGTACACTGCTCGGCTTGTTCGGGGGTGTGCTTGCAAACACGGATAAGGGTTTCGATGACGTGCTCAAAGGTGTTGAAATCATCATTGAAGATAATGAGGTCTCTGACATCTGTGATCTCGATAGCTTCCAGTAAATCCGTGAGTATTTGTTCTTGAACTGGCACTTTCGTACGACTGTTAAGTTATCAGCAAAAATAGGAAAAAAGGAATAGAATGGGAGGTGAATAAACGACCTAGTCCGTTTTACCCATTCCCTATCAAGAAAATGACACCAAGCTGATCGCCTTCGAAAAAGACCTTTTTAGCCGTTCATTGATATTAAAAACTCCTCGTTGTTGCGGGTGCCTTTCATTTTTGATTGTAAAAACTCCATTGCCTCCACCGGATTCATGTCGGCCATGAATTTTCTCAAAATCCAAACACGTTGAAGTTCTTCTTCCTTCATCAACAAATCTTCGCGTCTCGTTCCCGAAGCCGGAACATCGATGGCCGGGTAAACTCTTCTGTTGGAAAGCTTGCGATCAAGCACCAATTCCATGTTGCCTGTTCCTTTGAACTCTTCAAAAATTACCTCGTCCATTTTCGATCCTGTGTCAATCAAGGCAGTGGCAATGATTGTCAATGATCCGCCATTTTCAATTTTACGGGCAGCCCCGAAAAAGCGTTTTGGTTTATGCAAGGCATTGGCATCTACACCTCCAGAAAGAATCTTTCCCGAAGAAGGAACCACCGTGTTATAAGCTCGGGCTAAACGCGTAATCGAATCTAACAAGATCACTACATCGTGACCGCACTCAGTCATCCGTTTTGCTTTTTCCAATACAATGCTGGCGACCTTTACGTGTCTTTCAGCTTGTTCATCGAAGGTAGAAGCAATTACTTCTGCCCTAACGCTGCGCGCCATATCTGTTACCTCTTCCGGGCGTTCATCGATAAGCAACACCAGCAAATACACCTCCGGATGATTTTCCGCAATGGCATTGGCAATATTTTTCAACAAAACCGTCTTACCGGTTTTAGGCTGCGCGACAATCATACCACGTTGTCCCTTTCCGATAGGTGAAAAAAGATCCATGATTCGCATGGACATATTATCGTGCGTGGTACTCAATTTCAATTTTTGCTCCGGAAAAAGGGGCGTCAAATATTCAAATGCCACACGGTCGCGTATCTCTTCTGTTGTTTTGCCGTTGACGCTATCCACTTTCAACAAGGCAAAATATTTTTCGCCTTCTTTTGGTGGGCGAATTTGGCCTCGAACCGTATCGCCTAACTTTAAACCAAATAGTTTTATCTGCGAGGGTGACACATAAATATCATCCGGGCTAGCCAAATAGTTATAATCTGAAGAGCGTAGGAATCCATATCCATCTTGCATAATTTCAAGAACGCCTTCATTAGACACAACCCCGTCAAAATCTTTGACCAGATTTTCTCGTCTTGGTTGATGTTGTTGATTGGACTGTTGGTTTGGATTGGAAGGCCTATCTTCTCGTCTTTCTTGTTGTGAAGGGGTTTCTACATTACCCGATGGGGCCTCAGTAGGCTGCTCTTCAAAACTAGTAGCGCGCTGGTCAATTTGAAAGTCCAACGTTTTAAGCATCTCTTCACTGCTCACCCCTTCATTTCCTTTTTCCGGTTGCACTTCCGCAGGAGCGGGCGCGACATTCTCGCGTTTGCGAGGCCTCATTTTACGTTCTGGATCACCTCCTTCACTTGATTTTTTAGGTGCGGGCGAACTGCCTGTGCCGGTTACTGCCTGCTGGTCTAGTATCTTATAGACTAATTCTTCTTTTGCCAATTTCTTAGCATTTTTTACACCGAGGCCCTCGGCTAATTCCTTCAGCTCAGAAATGAGCTTATCATTGAGTTCATCAATTGTGTGCATGTAGGATCAAATAGATAGGTTAGAGAACAAAAAATATATTTTTAATGAAAATGCTGATAGACAGCAACAGACAAAACATTATACCACTATAGACTTAACGAAGAAATAAAGTACCAGAATATTTATTGATTGATAGTCAGCGAGACCGCATTGACCCTGCAAGTATAAAGCAAAATTTGAATACTATCAAATCAGCTCAAAATTTATTGGCTATTTTTGGCCTCTTAATCGATAGATATGTTGCAATTACAAGTATTACGGGAAGAAACAGACCGCGTGCTAGACGGGCTGGCGAAAAGGAATTTCAAAGATGCCGAAGAGTTAGTGCTGAAAGCTCTAGAATTAGATAAGAGCAAGCGGTCTATTCAAACCGATACACAAGAGCGAGAAACCCAATCCAATCAAGATTCAAAAAAGATTGGTGAATTGATGAAGGCAGGAAAGGCTGAAGAAGCAACTCAACTGCGTAATCAAGTGACTCAGGCAAAGCAGATCATCAAAGACAACTTATCTAGGTTAGAGACTGTTGAAAAGGATCTACAACAAGTGTTGTACAAAATCCCCAACGTACCGGCTGCAAAAGTGCCAGCTGGCAAAAGTGCAGAAGACAATATCTATGAAGAACAAGTTGGGCAAACCCCTGATCTGAGCGCAGACGCACAACCACATTGGGAGCTGATTAAAAAATATGACATCATAGATTTTGAGTTGGGCGTAAAGATTGCAGGTGCTGGGTTTCCTGTTTATAAAGGCAAGGGTGCAAAACTTCAGCGCGCATTAATCAACTTTTTTTTAAGTGAAGCGGACAAGGCTGGCTACACCGAGATGCAGCCTCCAATTGTGGTCAACGAAGCATCTGGGTATGGAACTGGTCAACTTCCGGATAAAGAAGGGCAGATGTATTTTATCAATGAGGATGGCTTGTATTTAATCCCCACTGCAGAAGTACCTATCACTAATCTCTATCGAGATGTGATGTTAAGTGAAGATGAGTTACCGGTAAAAAATGCAGGCTATACACCTTGCTTTAGACGAGAAGCTGGCAGTTGGGGTGCTCATGTGCGTGGATTAAACCGA
This sequence comes from Cyclobacteriaceae bacterium, assembly GCA_013140395.1. Lineage (GTDB taxonomy): Bacteria > Bacteroidota > Bacteroidia > Cytophagales > Cyclobacteriaceae > ELB16-189. Next base: position 177 of record JABFSY010000417.1, on the reverse strand, counting down.
CTTCACCAGTTTGACAAAGTAGAAATTGTTCAAATCAGTAAACCAGAAAATTCTTACGCATTATTGGAAGAGATGAGCCAGCATGTAGCCGGACTGCTCGAAAAATTAGAGTTGCCCTACCGTAGGCTACTACTCTGCGGTGGCGATATGGGCTTCAATTCTGCCATGACCTACGAC
>JABFSY010000336.1 GCA_013140395.1 Cyclobacteriaceae bacterium | reverse complement strand
GAGCAATTTTTTCGCAGCCGGGACGTGTGATGATTTTCAAACACTGTGTGACTTCATCGGTTTGCTGATGTTCGATTCCAGCATAGAGATCTTCTTCATTCTCGCGAATGATGACGATGTCCATTAACGGATGTTTGGTCGCTACATACGGATGGTAAGAAATACAAGGGCGCACATTGGAATAGAGGCCCAATGTTTTGCGGATCGTTACATTTAAACTCTTGAACCCTCCACCCTGTGGAGTGGTGATCGGTGCTTTCAGAAAAACTTTTGTTTTGCGAAGGGAGTCCCACGACTCGTTGGCAATACCCGAAGTATGCCCTTGCTCATATACCTTTTCTCCGATGTCGATCCGTTCAATTTCAAGTTGGGCGCCTGCCGCCTCCAAGATTGCGAGGGTAGCGTCCATAATTTCTGGACCAATCCCATCACCGCTTGCTACTGTTATTGCTCTTTTTGTTTCCATTTTAGATAATTTTCGACAAAGATATAGATAATTACCCAATCGAAAGTATTACTACCATCTCAAGTAATTTTACTTGTATTCTCGATGGTAATGGATAACTTGGGTTCGAAATCAAAAATCAACTACTACTCTATGGCCTGGGAAATCCAAGTTAAAGTCAACGAGAATCTGTATTTACGCAACCCTGAAAATTCCGAATTGGGTAAAAACATCCTCAACCATGGTGTGCAGATGATCGACCAAATGGGGCTGGAAGAATTTACGTTTAAGAAGTTAGCCTCGCGATTGAAAACAAACGAATCCAGCATCTACCGTTATTTTGAAAGCAAGCATCGCCTGTTGCTTTATTTTTTCGAATGGTACTGGCGATGGATGGATTACCAACTAATGTTCAACACAAATAACGTAAACGACCCAACAGAAAAAATAAGCATCCTCTTGCGTGTACTCATGTTAAAGCAGGAGAATATGGTGATGCCCGGTGAATTAATGGACAAAGAAGCATTGCATCGCATCGTCATTAAAGAAGCTTCGAAAACCTACTTAACAAAACATGTGAGCGAGGACAATCAGAAGCAGTTTTTCAAGCCCTACAAAGACTTTAACGCCAAAATTGCGGAGATGATTCGTGCCTACAATCCCGACTACAAGTACGCCCGATCATTGGGCAGCACCGTGATTGAGATGGTTCACATTCAGTACTTTTTTATGCAAAACCTCCCCTCGCTCACAGATTTCGGAACAAGCAAAGACGAAAATGAAATCATCAACTTCTTGAAAGAACTTATCCTCTCCTGCAAAAGAACCTAACTACTAAACCAATGCCTACACGTAGAAAATTTTTAGCCGGTGTTTCCGCCCTCACTCTGGGAGCATCGCTTCCTGCGTTAAGTGAAAATCAAAAAGAAAAAAAGGTGCTAGTTCACCACGTCTTCTTTTGGCTGAAAAACCCAGGTAGCAAAGAAGATCTTGCAAAATTAATAGAAGGAGTTAACTCGCTCAAAAAAATCGAAAGTCTGCGAATGGTGAAGATCGGTATGCCAGCAGGCACAACGAAGAGAGACGTCATCGATGATTCCTACAGTTTGTCGCTGCTTACTATCTTCGATGATATCAAAGGTCATGATACCTATCAAGATCACCCCATTCACACCAAGTTTGTAGAAACCTATTCACCACTTTGGAACAAAGTGGTCGTCTACGATTCCATGGATATCTAACAGTGGCATCTCTAAAAGCCTAAATGTTTGTCAGACTGAGCTTGGTTTCAACAAGCTCAACCTGACAAAGTTTAGAGATGCCCACAATAAAATGGCCAGCTAAACTGGCCACTTTTCATTCCGTTGCTGATTATAGATTTGGCTGCGGAGTAGTTCTTAAATAAGGTTTAATACGTGTTGAGCCTTTTGGAAATTTAGCTGCAATGTCTTCGTCTTTCACAGCCATCGTAATAATCACATCCTCCCCTTGCTTCCAGTTAGCGGGTGTAGCTACGCTATAGCCTGCCGTGAGTTGCAAACTATCAATCACTCTTAGAATCTCGTCAAAGTTTCTGCCTGTAGAAGCAGGATAGGTAATCGTGAGTTTTACTTTTTTGTCTGCACCAATGACAAACACAGAGCGAACTGTGAACTTATCGCTGGCGTTCGGATGTACCATGTCATACAAATTTGCGACTTCAAACGCAGGGTCTGCAATGATGGGAAAATTGACATGCGTGTGCTGTGTTTCGTTGATGTCGCTGATCCAGTTTTTATGCGATTCTAAACCATCTACACTCAATGCTACGACTTTTACATTTCGCTTATCAAATTCAGCGCGCAGTTTAGCTACGGCTCCTAATTCGGTGGTACAAACAGGTGTAAAATCGGCAGGGTGCGAAAAAAGAACTCCCCAACTATTGCCCAACCACTCATGAAATTTGATTCTTCCTTCTGATGTCTCCGCCTGAAAATCGGGCGCGATGTCTCCTAGTCTAACTGCCATACATTTGTTTTTAAAAGTTGAATGGCAAAAGTAGCATTAAAAGCCTACTAATTCAATAGATTAAATGAAATCATTTGAAAGCTCCCGAACTGAGCGTCAAACCTCGCAGTTCAAATTCGTTAGTCGTACCTCGTAAATTATCAATCGTACTTCGCTAGACTGAGCGAATTTTCTACTTCTGCGCCAACTGCTTCTCTCGTTTTAAAATTTTTGCGAGCGTACTTTGCTCCAACACCCGTAACGTTTCATCGCGCACCACAGTCAGGCTGTCGCGGATGCCGCAGGTTTTTTCGTTCTTGCATTCTTCGCAGCGATCATAGAAGTGGAGCGAAACACAGGGGAGTAAGGCAATGGGTCCATCGATCAACCGCATGACCTGCATAAGGTTAACCTCGGAAGGCTTCTTCACCAAAAAATACCCTCCCCCTTTTCCCTTCTTGCTTTCTAAAATTTCTGCGTGCCGCAATTCTAATAATATTGCTTCCAGAAACTTATGTGGAATGTGCTGTTTTTTAGAGATTTCTTCGATCTGCACTGGTCCCTGATCATACCGCTCGGCCAAATACACCAAGGCGTGAATTGCGTACTTACATTTTTTGGAAAGCATAATTGATCACAAGTTAAACTTTTTAATAATAATTCTAGCTTTGAAAGTCAAAAGCCGAGGTAGCTCAGGGGTAGAGCAGCTGATTCGTAATCAGCAGGTCGTGAGTTCAAATCTCATTCTCGGCTCTTTCGCTAAAATTTCGCAATAGACCACTCCATCCGTGATTACTTCCAAACCCCAAACCAGTACCATTTCTTCTTTTGTACTTTTTTTACTGATCACCTGTGTTGTGTTAGGCATGAATCTTTGGGCGGTGATCAAGTATCCGAACCCAGCCTGGTATAACTATGGCGTGATCGCACTGCTAGCCCCTATTGGCGGGTTTGTTTTGTATAAAATTTTCATCCGCTATAAAATTGTTCGGTTGGGAAACAATCAAATTGAAGTCAGCTTTCCAGTGCTGAAGCAACTAACCAAATACCCTTTGTCAGACGTTCAATTCTGGTTTGAAAATCAGGTGAAGACAGGGAAGAAATCGGTCTATCGCGAACTCGTTGTAAAGTTTATCGATGGAAAAAAAATCTCCTTGAGCCCAAAAGAATCAACAGAGTATGAGCGCACCATTCAATACCTGAAACAAAAACTACCAAAAAAAAGGGTCGTTACCTGATTTGACCGAGTCTTCAAATCGAAAATTCAACCAATTATAGAATCA
>JABFSY010000389.1 GCA_013140395.1 Cyclobacteriaceae bacterium | reverse complement strand
TGGCATCCCTCGAAACCTTTACTACCTCCCCCACAATGCTGGAAAAACATTCCGTAATCGCCACACCATATCCTTCGTTCTTCTTGCGTGCTTTCCAATTGGAGACTGCTTCCAGCTTATCAATCAACAACTGATATCGTTCACCCAAGTGTTGTCTGCGAAAATCGAGCGGATCTTTTTCTGCCTTAACCGCTAACTCATCTAAAAAACTCTCGAAGGCAAACGCATTTGTGGAAGCATAAACAGACCTCCACCACATCACCGGCACAGGAGAATCGAGCGGCATATCGCCAAAACTATAATGAGGAATAGAATTAAAATAACCCTCTAAGAAACCTTCCGTGTCGCTGCCGTTGTAGGCCGACTTATCAGCACCTGGATTTTGTAAATCCATGTTTTGGCCTGAAATTTTTGTTTCGAAGGAACCTATGCGCCCACCTTCTGTAACGACTCCCTTACACTGATACACCATACCCGGACGGAAGGGTCCGATAGTCATGTCATCTTCTCGCGTCCAAACCACTTGAACAGGGGCTTTGATTTCCTTTGAAATCATCACCGCTTCATAAGGATAATCGGTAAACGCCTTGCGACCAAATCCGCCACCTAAAAAAGTCATGTTCACGAATACTTTTTCGGGCGGTAGTTTTAAATGACCACAAATATTTTGTTGAATCCAATCGGGTCCTTGAATGGGGCCCCAGATCTCACACTTATCATCGGTCACGTTGGCCACACAGTTCAGCGGTTCCATGCAGCTATGCGACTCATACGGAGTTTCATAGGTTGCTTCGACTTTCCTTTCTGCTTTCGCAAAAGTCTTTGCGGTATTGCCCATGGTGCGAAAGGAAATGGGATCTCCCTTCACGAGCTCGCGCATTTTGGCGTAGAGTTCTTCCGAATTATGATGAGGAAAAGCACTATCATCCCAATCTACTTTTAATACTTTTCTTCCTTGGATGGCAGCCCACGTGTTGGTTGCAACCACGGCCACACCCTCTCGCAAATTGTCAAACTCATCGCGATTTACTTTCAAAACAAACTTCACACCCGGTACTTTACGCGTTTCAGCATCGTCAAATTTTAACACCTTACCCTGAAACCGCGGGCTTCGCTCAACCACCGCATACAGCATTCCGGGCAATTTAAAATCTAACCCAAAAATGGCTTTACCATTTACTTTCACGGGCGTATCCTGCCTGGGCAATGGTTTACGAATAATTTTATAGTCTTGCGGATTTTTTAATGCCACTTCTTTTGGTGGCGCGAGTTGTGCAGCTTCTGTTACCAAGTCACCATAGTTGAGTTTCTTGCCCGATGCTTTGTGAATCACTTCACCATTTTCAGCATAACAATCACCGGCCGCTACTCCCCATCTTTTAGCAGCCGTTTCAATCAACATATGCCTTGCCGATGCACCCAACCGAAGGAGTTTTTGATAGGAACCTCTAATAGTCGAACTTCCTCCTGTTACCTGGCTACCGTACCTCCTTCCATTGCCCGGAGCAAAAACAATATTTACCTGATCTAAAGACACTTCCAACTCTTCGGCAATCATTTGTGGAACAGATTGAAACGATCCCTGCCCCATTTCTGAGCGATGGTTTACAATTGTCACTTTACCTTGCGTGTCAATCGAAATCCACGCGTTCACTTCTATGCTTGTGGCTTCAGCGGTAGTGGCGGTGACAATAGCCATGTCTTTGCCGATAGCAGAAAACCCAATTCCGAGTGTGAGTGCGGTACCTGTTAAACCTGAAATCTTTATAAAATTTCTTCTTGATAAATTCCTCTCTGTCGTTTCCATGGTATTCTATTTTTGAGCCATCAATTGAGCCGCTTTCTTTATCGCTTTTCTAATACGTGGGTAGGTGCCGCATCGGCAGATATGACCTTGCATGGCCATATCAATATCTTTGTCAGATGGGTTAGGTTTGCTCTTCAATAGTGCACTCGCAGCCATAATCTGACCACTTTGACAATATCCACATTGCGGCACTTGCTCCAGAATCCAGGCACGTTGCACAACATCAGAGTTATCGGAAGATAAGCCCTCAATGGTTGTGATGTTTTTATTCGCAGCCACCGAAACAGGGATTGAACACGATCGAACCGGTTTTCCCTCCAAATGAACTGTACAGGCTCCACACTGCGCAATCCCGCAACCATACTTCGTTCCGGTAAGTCCAACCAGATCTCGAATGGCCCACAGTAAAGGCATTTTTGGATCAGCGTCAATGGTGTGACTTTTGTTGTTTAATTTTAAGGTGATTGTTGCCATAAGCTAGATTATCATTAAATGTACAAAAACCAGCCATTCAAAAAAATGCATTTTTTCCAGACTTGTAAAGGGAAAGTAACCTCTCAAAAAGCAGTTCCTCTCGCGGCTTTCCTGGCTATTTTCATTTCAATTGCAGCAAACGGTCAACATGAATTGGTCGTTGAAGTTAGTAACATCAAAAATCAAGAGGGAAATGTGGCCGTGGCCCTGTACAATACTGAAAATGGCTTTATGAAATCTCCCTTTCAAGGCAAGAGTCTAAAAGCCGCCAAGGGAAGCGTGGAATTTGTTTTCCAAGACGTTCCGGCTGGTACTTATGCCGTTAGCGTAATGCATGATGCCAACGAAAATGGTAAACTGGACTACCGTACTTCAGGGATACCTAAAGAAGGCTTTGGCTTTTCAAACAATGCTTTGAGCAAACTTGGAATACCTAAGTTTGAAAAGGCAAAATTTGAGTTTACCACTAAAACTAAAATTCAAATTGCCCTTCGTTACATAGAGCCCCACCGTAAAAAGGAATCTGAGCCTTGATTACAATCGTTTGCGGGTAAGAAAGTTTCCTTTCAAACGGTTTTTGTTTATCCAAATTGGTCAGGGAGTGTTAGTTTCACACCCTTATTGTTTAGGCTCAGACCAAAAAGACAAAATCAATGATCGATTTAAACACACTTTTCCCTTACACTTTCGACAAAAAGTATAGCAAACCGGTGGCTTATTTTTCAATGGAATTCGCCATTGACCAGCCGCTTAAAATATATAGTGGTGGCCTCGGATTTTTAGCGGGCTCACACATGCGAAGCGCCTATGAACTAAAGCAAAACATCATCGGCATAGGCATTCTCTGGAAAAAAGGATACTACGATCAGGAAAGAAACCAAGATCAAACACTCAAGGCGACCTTTCGTGATAAAGATTATTCTTTTTTAACAGACACGGGAATTGTCTTTCCAATTACTATTCACAATGCAAAAGTGTACGTTAAAGCACTTTTGCTAAAACCGGAAGTTTTCAAAACTGCTCCTCTCTTTCTGTTGACTACGGACATTCCTGAGAACGACTTTTTGGCGCAAACGATCAGTCATCGCCTTTACGACCCCAATGAAACCACCCGAATTACCCAGTCAATCCTTTTAGGAATTGGTGGTGCCAAATTATTGGAGGAGTTGAAAAGGCCAACTGACATCTATCACATGAACGAAGGACACGCATTGCCATTGTGTTTTTCTTTGATGGACAAATTCAAAGATTTGAACGAAGTAAAAAAGCGCGTGGTCTTTACAACACATACGCCAGAGCTGGCAGGGAATGAAGCGCATAGTGTTCCACTACTGAACAGCATGGGGTTTTTCAATGGACTTACAATAGATCAGGTCAACGAGCTCGTGCACCCAGAACACGGGATACTCAACTATATCTTCACCGCACTACGCATGGCGAAGAAAGC
>JABFSY010000432.1 GCA_013140395.1 Cyclobacteriaceae bacterium | reverse complement strand
GATCATTGAGTCTTTGATTAGCGGTAAATCAAAAGTTATTTGTCCGGTGTTGGACCCGCGCATGGAGGACGCCAACCTGGAAAGTGCCAGGCTAAAAAAAATTCAAAGAGCTGACCATTTTATTTTTGAAGAGTCGGGCTCGCGAGAACTCCATGTAGGTTGGCCATTTGTGCGTGGAAAATTTTCAGATGGTACCTTCGTCCATTGTCCGCTTCTCTACTTTCCGGTTCAGCTGGAGATCAAAGACGGTTATTGGTCGATGGCATTGCGGTCTCAAGCTGAAGTGACGTTTAACAAGTCGTTTTTGCTGGCCTATGCCTTCTACAACAAAACAAAAGCGCCAGAGGAGTTGCTGGAGGAAACATTTGAGGGCAGCGATGTAGATACTACCATTTTCCGAACTCAACTTTACCAGCTCTTGCAGAAAGCAAACATGGCCATTCATTTCAATCCTGATAACTATCGAGATGAATTGACTTTGTTTAGTACTTACAAAAAAGATGAATTTGAAGAGCAGCATCAATCGGGTGAACTAAAGCTGTTTCCCGAAGCGGTTTTAGGATTGTTTCCACAAGCTGGCTCTTTTTTGGTGCCCGACTATCAACAACTTTTGGCAAGTGAAACATTTGTTGACTTAGAAGATTTTTTTCATGCGCGGTCACCCCGGCAAAGCGATGCTTCGGTAGATGCCTTTCATTTGGTGAAAGAAGAAAAAGTCTATTCGATTCTTCCCATGGATTCGTGGCAGGAGCAGGCTTTGAAAACGTCCAAGCTGGGTCACTCGTTGGTCGTGCAAGGACCGCCCGGCACCGGCAAATCGCAACTGATTTGTAACCTGGTTTCTGATACAATTGCGCAGGGCAAAAAAGGTGCTGGTAGTTTGTCAGAAGCGTGCTGCACTGGATGTGGTTTATGCCCGCTTGGCTGAAAAAAGACTGGCGGACTTTGTTGCGCTGGTTCACGATTTTAAAAACGATCGCAAGGAGATATTTGAAAAGTTGGCGCACCAGATCGAAAAGGTGGATGAATACAAATCCAAAAATATTAGTTTGGATGCCATTCAACTGGATCGCCAATTTTTTCAGTTGGGTAAGCGTATCGATCAGATCACAGAAGAGTTGGAATCGTTTCGCACCGCACTGTTGAGCGAATCAGATTGCGGAATGAGCATCAAGCAACTTTATCTTTCCTGCGAACCACTAGATCCCTTCATTGCGCTGAAACAAGAATGCAATCAGTATAAGACGGCCGAGATAAGGGATTTTAACAGGACAATTGGGGTGTATTGTTTCTATGCAAAAAAGTTAGATCACAAAGAATATCAATGGCGCGAACGAAAATCATTTTCTCAACTTCAGGCAAGTGATCGCCAGCTGATGGCTGATTATTTGGAAGAGATACCGGTATACTTTGGCAAAGTAAAGAGTGAATTTTTAAAACACTTTAACACGCAATTTGATTGGGAACAATGTGAGGCACTCATCGACAAACGATTGGATGCGATCACAATTAAACAATTGTTAGCATCGGACGAGCGGTACCGTTACTTTCAAAAAATGGTACCTGAAACTGAGGACGAAACAAGCGCGTTGTGGCTGGCAAATATTGAGCGCGTCATTATGGCTTGTTTTGAAGGAGTGGCGATAGAGAAATCATTACCTGCTGCGCAGCTAGGACAATTGCAAGTTGCGTTGCACCGCAGCATGAAAGTGCGTAAAAGTTTGATTGGGCTTATCAGATGGGAGTTGTTTTCGAAAGATAAGTATTTGGTAAAGCGCGCATTGGTAGGTAATCAACTTGATAGTTCGAAGGAAGGGTTCAGGTTATTGGAGCAAAAACTAGATCACCGATTGAATTTGGAGCACAACATTTCTAAACTAAAAGGAAAAAATTGGCTTATCGATTTTCCGGATGGAACTTCAAAGTCTGCAGTGGCGACTTGGTTTACCGATCAACAAAGCGCTATTAAAGCAAAAACGATTTTTAAATCCATCCGTGGCCTTGGTAATTTGATTTCGCCCATCGGCTCATCAAAAAAGGAATTCGTGGGAGCCTTAGAGAACCTTTTTAAGGTGATTGCCCAGTTGCCGGGTAAGAAGGATGAGTGGATGCGCTATTTCTTGTCTTCGCAGATCAGCGCGCTTACCCAACCGGAAACACAGAAGGATGAACTTCGCAAAGTGCTTCTAGAGGATTTTGATCAGTTGGTTGAGTTTGATGGATTAAAAGAATCGCTAACGGATGAAGCCAGAGGTATCCTCCATAAATTATTCGAAAAGTGCCACGCGTGGGACGAGCCCAAAATGATCGAACTGTTTACCAACAGTATCTACCTCGCCTGGATCGACAATCTGGAAGCAAAATATCCATTGTTGAGAATGGCATCCTCTGGAAAAATAACATTGCTGGAAGAAGAGCTAAGAGAACTCATCGCCAGCAAACAGTCGATTAGCAACGAGATACTACTGCTGCGTTCGCGTGAGCGAGTGACGGATGAACTGGCATTTAATCGGTTAAACAATCGCGTGACTTATCGCGATTTACTTCATCAGGTTACCAAAAAGAAAAAGATTTGGCCGTTGCGCAAAGTGTTGACTGATTTTGAAGACGATGTTTTTCGATTGATGCCTTGCTGGTTGGCTTCGCCTGAATCAGTGTCAGCCATTTTTCCGATGAAGGAAATGTTTGACCTTGTTATTTTCGATGAAGCTTCCCAATGCTATGCCGAGCGTGGAATTCCGGCACTCTTTCGTGGCAGGCAAGCGGTGGTGGCAGGTGATTCGCAACAGTTAAAACCGGGTGATTTTTTTCAATCGCGCTGGGAGGAAGATGAAGAAGAGCCAGAACCAGACACAGAAGTAGATTCGCTGTTAGCTTTGTGCCATCGTTACCTGCCAAATGTACGATTGCAGGCACATTACCGCAGCAAATCAATTGCATTAATCGAGTTTTCGAACAAACATTTTTATGGAGGCAAACTGCAAATGCTGCCTGAGCTAGCCGTTGCCAACAGCCGTGAACCGGCTATTGAGTATGTGAAGGTAGAAGGAGTTTGGGAAAATTTTTGCAACGAGATAGAGGCTTTAAAGGTAGTTGAACTGATCGTTGAATTATCATCAACAGATCCGGGAAAAAACATTGGTGTGATTACATTCAACGCACCACAGCAATCGTTAATTCTTGATTTGTTGGAGGTGAATTTTGCGCGGCTCGGGAAAGAAATGCCTCTGACTCTTTTTGTGAAGAATATCGAGAACGTACAGGGAGATGAGCGAGACATTATTATTTTTTCAGTAGGCTATGCTGCTAACAAAAAAGGAGTAGCTTCTACTCAGTTTGGTAGTTTAAACCAACAAGGAGGTGAAAACAGATTGAATGTTGCCGTCAGTCGTGCCCGCGAAAAAGTGATGGTGGTAACGAGCCTATGGCCCGAGCAGCTGATGGTGGCAGACACAAGAAATGAAGGGCCTAAACTCTTAAAGGCATACTTACAGTTTTCACGAGAGGTTTCGCAGGGAGAGTTTGAGCCAAACGTAATAGCCGAAGAGACTGGTCGCTTACACTTGAAACATAAAATCAGGGATTGGTTTGCGGATCGGGAATATGCCGTTGATTGCGATCAATTGCCTTACTGCGATTTGACGATGAAAAAAAATAATCGATTGATCGGAGCATTACTAACGGACGACAATAACTACATAGAGAGTCTGTCGGCTAAATCCATTCACGC
>JABFSY010000187.1 GCA_013140395.1 Cyclobacteriaceae bacterium | reverse complement strand
GGCATCTTTGTACAGGTAATCAAACGCAAGCGTAGTATACAACTTATTTACACCTTCAGTCCAGCCAAAAGGTTGAGTTAAAGCGGGTATAATACCGTAGTCACGAGTTTGAAAATCCGTTGCCCCATGTAAATTGCTCTTGAACGGTGCATCCACTTTGTTCTCCACGAAATAGGATTGGGAAGGCACTCCATGCACCCATAACTCTCCAAAAATGGTAAGCTTCGGATACTCGGCATACAAGGCCGCATTACAGCGATTCATAAAATTCAAATCGTTATACAAATAGGTGTCTACCCTCCAGCCATCCACACCAAATTCTTCGACCGACCATACTGCATGTTGAATCAGATAATTCGCAACATAGGGATTGGTTTGGTCAAGATCGGGCATCAACTTTGTAAACCAGCCATCTGTTGTAATCTTCTTATCAGCCAGTGTGGCGTAGGGATCAAAGAGCGGTTGATCCTTATATCCTGTACCCGTATAAGAGGGCCAATTATGAAACCAATCTTTAGAAGGTTTTTCTTTAAATAAAATATGATCAATATCTACGTGATTATACACGGCATCTTGAATCAACTTTAAGCCATGTTTGTGCAATGAATCGCTTAGTTGTTTATAGGCTGCAGGTCCACCCAAGCGTGGCTCAATTTTGTATTGGTTGGTGAATCCATATCCATGCTCGGTCCGTTCCGTTCGATCATTTTCTAAGACAGGCATATTCCATAAAGCTGTAACACCCAAATTCTTTAGGTAATCGATATGATTGATAATACCTCTGAGATCTCCACCATGTCGATGAAAGATAGAATCGCGATTAAGTGTTTGATCACGCATACCGACAATCTTATCGTTTTTAGGGTCGCCATTGCTAAACCGATCGGGCATAATGAGATAAATGAAATCGCTGGAGTTAACACCCATGGCAAAAGCAGTCCCATTTCCCAGTCTACGTGGATTCAATGGCCAGTTGAACTTGGTTTTCTTTTTTCCATCTACACCAAAAAAAACGACTACCCCAGGTTTTGCGTCTGGTGAAATGGCGAGATCGAGTGCTTGGTATTTTCCGTTTTCGAATAGATGGCTTCTTAAAATGGATACGCCAGGATAATTGACTGTAAAAATCTGCCTACTAAAAGTGGGGTCGGTACTTCTTAACAAAATTTGCACAGTATTCAATTTCATGTTCACCCACCAATTCGGTGGATAGACTTCTACTGATTGAGCAAACGAATTGAAAGATAAAAAACAGCTGACAAAGAGAAGTAAAAGCCTCATAATCTTTTGAATTTTCGTGGCGATTTTGACTCTTCAATATACCAAATAATTATAATCTGAAACCTTTCTTAACGCCAAGTTACGTGTAGCATAGCCTCAAAAAGAAGGATCAAAATACGCGCGAAACGGCCAATTGAAATGAGCGCGAACTACTCACGACAAAGAAATACCTCTCGAAGCAACGTTTTTCTAAACAAGAAAAATAAGACTAAGGGAATTTAGGTCTAGGCCAGTTGCTAATTGAACAGCACTACTTCTTGGTCACGATTCGCTGAGCAATCAACTCACCTACAGCTCTGCCCTGCTTCCCTCCCACCTCAAAGGCTGGTCGGTAATGAATACCTCCATACATTCGGCTAATACCGGCTTCTTCTGCCGCTTGATAAAAGGATGTAAACTTCCTGGCACCCATACCAAACTCAACTTCCGTTGAATCAGTAAACGCATAATTGTCGCCAAACAATTTGGTCAACGCTACTGCTGCGGAGGATGAGATAACACTATGGCCACTGGTATATTCAGGAAATGGTGGGGTTTGCAAAACAGGTACCCAGTCTTCGCTAATGTATTGATTTATATAAGTTTCAGGACGAATCACACGACTTCTATACTTTTCATCCCAGCAACTAATAAAGCCATCTACCAACGACAGAGAAACTCTTGTGTACGCTTCAGCGGATTGAACCATGGTAGCCTTCGTCTGCTCACATACTGTCCTTGTTATATTTATCCAATGTCCCCCAGGAGAAATTTTCTTGGTAGCAAACATCACATGGCCTCTTACATTCATCGCAAAAGGATTGCAATCCCAGAAGCTTGCAATGGCGCGTTGCTCTTCGGTAATATTCTTTACCACCTCAAAAACTTCAAAAGCTTCTTTATAGAACTGGCTCGTCTTTTGGATCGAAAACGTTGTCGGAGGAACTGGCTTAAATTGGGCAGCAGAATCAATCACAAAAGGTCTGATTTTATTCCAATGGGGTTCAACTGCATCCATATATGCCGGTGGCGTTGGTTTCCAGGTGGCCGGATTGTTTTCGATAGAATATTTTGGGAAACTCCTTGACTGCTTATAGTTATCTTTTGATGACCACGCCAGAATATGTGCCGCCACCTGATCGCCATAGGCAACTGACCGCTCGAAAACATCTTCAGGAATTCCAGTCGCCTTGTATTCCTTCATGATCTGTTCGATGAAAACATCCAAATCAGCTTCAGAGAATATCAACGTTCTGCCGACTTTTACCAAGGCTTGGGTGGAAGCCAGCCCAAAACTATATTCCTGAGAACGATCTGGCTTTGGCACTGTTTCCAATCCATGTAATTGGCCGGCCAAACTTCTATAACTTGAATCTTGCTGAATAGCCGCTTCGTAAGCAGCGACACTTGCGTATGTGTAGATTCTACTCGCCACCGGTGGAGAAAATATGTCATGAACGATTCGGTCCGTGATTGCTTTCATAGACCGATGCAGGAACTCCGAGCTGCTTGCTTTTTCCTTATACTCACCTTTGTTCGCTGACGTGCACGATCCAATGACAAGGACAAGGATTCCAAAAAAATATGCAACGACCGTCTTCATTCAATTTACTTTAATTTTTAGCAGTGCAAATAAAAGTAATTTACTTCACTGAAAAACTGACTTTTGTCACTCCAACCCCTTTTATCTCCAATGATTTCCAAGTCTTGGGTATCTTGGTTTTTATTTGGGTGATACCAGCATCGGAAATAGTTAAACCACCGAATCCGTTCATCACAGCCTGTAAAAATCCTCCTGCTCCGGTCGCAAAATAAGGATTGGTTCCACCCGCGGTCTCTGACAACACACCAAAGGGAGGCACTTCGTTTGGCTTGTAAGATTTTGCAAACAGCTCCGTTGCTTTCTCCAAGTTTCCCATTCGAGAATAGATGGCAGAAAGTGCTGAATGCCCCATTGCCGGACCTTCGGGTGAGTAGCGTGGCTCATAGTACTTCAGGTCTTTTTCAATCTGGGCTTTGTCTGTGATGAAGTCTAAGGGAAAAGCCAACAAGTTTACATCCCCTTGCTTAATGATTACACCATCGTAGGTCGCGTTTTCTTTTGTTGTACCATCGGGAAATTTCAAGATCGGTATATTCTGCGCGACCACTTCCCAATCCGGATTAGGAGCAAGGCCCATCTCCTTGGCTGCCTGTGTTGCAAATCTCAACACCGTAATGGCCATTCCGTTGGTGAAGGCATTGTTGTCAATATTCTCTTGCCACTCATTGGCGCCAATCACATTGTTGATTTCAAATCGGCCAGGACGCTTTCGTTCTACTCTACTTGCCCAGAAATCAGCTACTTCTTTAAGCACTGGATAGCCTCTGTCTTTCAACCACTGTTTGTCTTTGGTCACCTGATAATACTTCCAAAAAGCCCAGCCAACACAACCGGTGATGTGCTGTTGAAACGGACCCGTCAAGGCCCA
>JABFSY010000438.1 GCA_013140395.1 Cyclobacteriaceae bacterium | reverse complement strand
CTTTAGTACCTCTTACTAAAAACGACACCATCGCCCCGAAATCGCTCATTTGTTTTTTTGCTACTTCGTGGCCCGCGTGTGTGTGCAATCCAGGATACAATACTTTTTCTACTTTGGGATGTGTTGATAAAAATAGTGCCACTGCTTTTGCGTTGCTCAAGTGCTGCGTCATGCGTGGAACAAAACTCCGGATGCCCCGCATCAACAACCAACAATCAAATGGGCTCGGTATCGCTCCTTGTATGTGTTGAATGTGCCGAATGCGTTCCCACATTTCATCTTTTCTTGCTGTAATCAATGCGCCTCCGGTCATATCACTATGCCCGCCTAAATATTTGGTGGTGCTGTGCATCACAATATTTGCACCGAGCACTATTGGATTTTGTAAGGCGGGCGTAGCAAACGTATTGTCGACAGCTACTTTGATATGATGTCGCTTGCAAATGGTGATTACTGAAATCAAATCGACAATCCGAAGTTGTGGATTGGTAGGCGATTCCGTCCATACCAACTTAGTGTTTGGCTGAATGGATTTAGGCAGATTGTTAATATCACTCAGGTCAACAAATGTAACTTGCAATCCCCATGGCATAAAGATATCTTTGAGCATACCTCTAATACCCGCGTACGCATCGAAGTTGATGATCACATGATCGCCAGGTCGCAAACTTAGAAAGACAGCATTGGCGGCCGCGCTGCCACTGCTGAAGGCGGCAGCGTCTTCGCCTTGTTCTAATTGTGCCAGTATTGTTTCAAGAGAGGTGCGTGTTGGGTTTGATTCGCGACTGTAAATATGCCCACTTGGGTATTCGCCCGTGGGCGGATAATGAAACGTAGACGAAAAATAAAGGGGAGAAGTAACTGCTCCTGTTGCAGGATCGGGTGTGGCGCCTGCATGGGCGCAAATGTTCTTGAAGTGCTCGGTCATTTCAATTTCTTTTTTTCAAAGTTAATTTATTAGTCAGTATTGATTGGTCTATTCATTTTTATTCTTCCTCAAAAAATCACAACTTGGGTTTGTTAAGTAATCATAAACCCTGACAAATTATGAAAAAGGTTATTCTTCTCAGTTTATTCCTGTTCTTTGGTTTAGTTATTAAAGGCTTTAGTCAAACTGTATACACTTCCAAGGGAGGTGAAAAGTATCACACTGCCGATTGCAAACTTTCGGGCGATGCCGATGGAATGATGTTGGCGGCTGCAAAAAAAGCAGGCAAGGGTGCCTGTGGTGTTTGCAAGCCAGACGAACATGCAAAAGATAAAGTCGCTCAATGCAGTGGAAAAACAGCCGATGGCACCAAGTGCAAACGCATGACGGCAAGCAAATCCGGAAAGTGCTATCAACATAACAAGTAACATGAATAGCCAACCGCTTCATCCCAAAGGACCAAGTTTTTCGCGCATCATCACCGGTGTATGGCGGTGGCATACCTTGTCCACTGAAACAATAGAGCGGTTAATCCACACATCATTAGATGAGGGCATCACTACTTTCGACCATGCCGATATTTATGGTGATCATAGTTGTGAAGAGTTGTTTGGTAACGCCTTGAAAAATGATGTGTCCCTTCGTGATAAGATTCAGCTTGTCACAAAATGTGGCATCAAGTTTAGTTCTGCCAAAAGACCTACCACCTGGGTAAAACATTACGATACATCGGAAGAGCATATCACCTGGTCGGTTGAGAATTCATTAAAGATGTTGCATACCGATCATCTTGACTTGCTTTTAATTCACCGACCAGATCCGCTTCTGTATCCGCATGAAGTATCGGAAACATTTGTGAAGCTGAAAGCTGCGGGAAAGGTCTTACACTTTGGCGTTTCTAATTTCACGCCCTCACAATTTGAAATGCTACAACATTTTTTGCCGTTCCCACTGGTCACTAATCAAATTGAGATTTCGCTTTCGCGGATCGATCCACTTTTCAATGGAGATTTGGACTTAATGCTGAAGCATGGGGCAAGCGCCATGGCGTGGTCGCCATTGGGTGGTGGAAAGCTCCATTTTGAAGAACGTGTTTGGTTTGCAA
The DNA here is from genome assembly GCA_013140395.1 of Cyclobacteriaceae bacterium. Classification (GTDB taxonomy): domain Bacteria; phylum Bacteroidota; class Bacteroidia; order Cytophagales; family Cyclobacteriaceae; genus ELB16-189. The sequence continues at coordinate 1,701 of JABFSY010000438.1, read as the reverse complement.
AAGCCGCCAAGTACAATGCTTCTTATAGTCAGTTGGCATTAGCCTGGTTGCTTAAACATCCTTCCCATATTTTTCCCATCCTTGGCACTACCAAACCAGAGCGAATCACTGAAGCGGCCAAATCGGTTGACATCAATTTAGACAGACAGGATTGGTTTGAAATGTTGAAGTGGGTGATGGGTAGAGAAGTAGACTAGCGCATGCCTCCACAAATTGGATATCTCATTCTACTGACAATTCTTTTTGTTTCGGTTGTACTGATACTCCGACTCATCAACAAAAGAAGACTAAAAAAGAAAAAGTTAGAGCTCCGCGCCCGTTGGGCGAAGCCTAAATCTGTTCCATTCGACTTCGATAGAATTAAAAAGTATTCAGATTTATCGCAAGGTGATCCGTTTCATCGACTTACCGAGCAGACGATAGAAGATATTGACTTCTATAGTCTGTTTTCATTTATTGACAGAACAACCAGTCGTGTAGGGCAGCAGGTGTTATACGCAAAAGTCGTGCAGCCTACCGATCAATTGCATAATCCGTTAGATCCTTTTATTGACGCCTTTAAGAAAGACGAGCGGCTGCGCGAAGAAGTTCAATTTGAACTTGTAAAATTAAACCACACCGATGCTTATCACATCGCTTCATTGATGGGTGGGGATTTATTAAAAAGACCGAAGTGGTTATGGGCTATTTACTTAAATCTGGCGTTGTTACTAGTGCTGGCGTTGCTGGCGTTTAGTTATCCGTTTTGTATCATTCTGATGATGGTGCCCTTCACGGCAAATATGTTGGTGCACTACTGGAACAAGGGAAACACCTTTCAGTTTACCCGGTCTTTCCCTCAGCTAAACGTATTAATCCAGGTATCGAATGCGTTACTAAAAAGAGGAAAGCTCTTTTCGAATGCGCAAGCGATAGAAGCCATTGCAAGCTTGCGGTCCTTTCAACGGAAATCTAGTTTTATTTCCTTAAGTGGGCATGATGGATTAGGGGCAGAGCTAAGCCAAATCGGTTTGTACTTTGTCGAGCTCATCAAGATATTTTTCCTGGTGGAAGTCATATCCCTGTTTCGAATTATCCATGAACTTGAAAAGAAACAAGAAGCCATTTCCGAGTTATTCACCTACGTGGGAAATATTGATATGGCTATTTCAATCCTGTCTCTTCGGGCAGGTTCATTGAAAACCTGTCAGCCAAATCTCACCGACTCCAAAAAGAAAATAATTGCCCAAGGCATCTACCATCCGCTGATTGAAGCATGTGTAAAAAATGATCTGACCATTGATGGGAAGAGTATTCTGATTACCGGCTCCAATATGTCTGGTAAGTCAACTTTCTTGCGAACACTCACTATTAATTCCATACTCGCACAAACCATTTATACTTGTTTTGCCGATGAGTTTGTTTCCCCTCCTATCAAGCAATTTTCATCCATTCGCATTGACGACAATTTGTTTCAAGGCAGAAGCTATTACTTCCAAGAAGTGAAAATCATGGCCTCTTTATTAACGGAAGCAGAAAGTGAACAACAAAATTTGTTTGTTCTTGATGAAGTTTTTAAAGGCACGAACACGGCAGAACGAATTGGAGCAGCAAAAGCTATTCTCTCTTACTTAAATAGAAAAGATAACATTGTCATCGTGTCCACACACGATATTGAACTGGCAGAAATGCTTTCATCCGAATACGATTTATATCATTTCA
>JABFSY010000103.1 GCA_013140395.1 Cyclobacteriaceae bacterium | reverse complement strand
GGAAAGAAACCGAACCCACGCCTCCCTGGATTTTTCGCAGACAGCAAACGCTGCTTCAGCTCAAGACGAGTTAGCTATAAATCAAGATCAGTCTATTTCCCATATCCAAGCGATCTAAAATATGGTATCAGTACGTAAATTCATTAAGACTGATAAAAGGTAAAGCAAACTACAAGCCTCCAAAAGCTATTAACACAATCAAAAGAAACAAATTGTGTAACGCGTGAAATAAAAACCCCCATAGTAGACCAAATTTAACCCGTAAATAACCTGCAAATAGGCCGGTAATAAATTGTGGAGATATTAAAATCGGTATGAACTGATTTATTTCTTCATCGGGATAATTTGAAATATGAACCAATGCAAACAAAACCGCAGACGCATAAAAAATCCAGCCAAAATGATCTATAAGAAATTTTTGCTTAAAAAATCTCGGCCAAGTAAGGTACGATCTAAAGACAAGTTCTTCACAAAAAGGCAGTATGATGACTACTAACAATAGAAAAAAAGTGTACCCGTGTAGATTGATTATTCCGCGGAGTTCACGAAGCGGATCAGCTGACTCTCTGATAAATCCGTACTCATTAAGAAGAAACATTAACAATAGGAGGAAGCCGACAAAAGGCAATTCAAGCAGAAACAATTGTACAAAATGCCTTAATTTGAAAAAACAATCTTTTTTAGAAGACTTATCAACACTTGGATTTTTTAGAAAAGAAAAAAACTCTAGGATTGTTGTTACTAACATGACACTTTTTCTTCAATAATAAGAAGAAAGGAGATTGCGCGAAGGGTTTATTTTCGCGCGACTCCCTCCTTCTAGTATTTATATCATCAATAGGGCGGCTCTTCACAACCAGCCCAAGGACTAGGACCGGCAGGCTTGGGATAAAAGTAATCCAATACAGCAGCTAGAGCTTTTGCCAGATAGTAAAGTTCTGGAATGCCACCGCCCTCAGTTTTTCCCGCCTCGGCTAATGACAACTCTGCAACATTCATTTTTTCTAATTCTAAGGTTCTCATCTTTACGTGTTTAGTTTTTAGCTTATTTTCAGCCCCGGCCGGAAGCCTTGTGGTGAAAGTATCAATAGTGACCTAATTTTTCCAAACCAAAACTTGAAATACCTGATAAATCAGGTATCAAAACCACCTGATTTATCAGGTATTGGCGTACGCTTTTTCCTCCATCATTGGAAACTGCTGCCGCCACAGCTCATAATATTGCTTTCGATTGCTGATCAGTTGACCGTGGTGTCCTTCTTCTACCACTGCACCTTGAGATAGCACAACAATTTTATCAGCTCGCAAAACCGAGCTGAGGCGGTGGGCGATTAAAATAACTGTCTTTTCATTCTCTCGCATCCATTCCACCATGCGATGCACATATTGCTCAGAGGCAGAGTCCAAGGCCGATGTAGCTTCATCTAGTATCAATACTTCCGGGTCGCGGTAAAGCGCCCGTGCGATAGCAATCCGTTGCTTTTGTCCACCTGACAATGTAGCTCCGTTCTCGCCCAAATAGGTGTTGAACCCCGCTGGTAGTTTTTCAATAAACTCCATAATACCCAAAGAAGTGCAAATGGAAATGATCTTTTTCATATCAGGTTGATAATCACCAACCGCAATGTTATCGAGTACATTTCCGGCAAAGAGATCTACCTTTTGGGGCACTACACCAACCAAGTGCCGCAATGAGTTATTCTCAATATATTTCAAATCATATTCGCCAAGGCGGATACTGCCGGACAAAATAGGATACAGATTTTGCAGAATATTAATTAATGTAGATTTTCCGGAACCACTCTCCCCGACCAAGGCAGTTACTTTTCCCTTTGGCACAACGAGATTGAAATCTTGAAACACGGTGACTCGTGAACCATAGCGAAATGCTACATTCTTAAATTCAATATCTCCAACCATTTCACGAGTTAGAGTCACTTTATTTTCATCGCTTTCTCGCTCTAAGTCCATGATCTCAAACAAACGATCTGCCGCAATCATTGCATTCTGTATGGTTTTATTCATACCTATTAAGCTACTGACCGGACCGGTGAAATAGCCTATCAATGCATAGAATGATAACAACTCACCGGGTGTGATCTGACTATCCAACACAAAGCCTGCACCCACCCAAAGTAAAATGATCGTGAATAGCCTCGAAATAAACTCGGTAGAAAAATTGGAAAATAAATTATTCAATCCGGACTTATAAACAGTCTGCAACAGATTATAGAATTTATCTTCCGTTTTTATGTTGGCATGTTGTTCCAACCCGAAGCTCTTGATGGTGCTTACAGAATTGAGCGATTCCACCAGTTGCGATTCCAACTCCGCAGAGTTCTCCATCAATTTGCGTTCTGCCTTTTTGTTCAACCGATTAGTGATGTAGTAAATGATGGAATAGAACGGGATCACCAATAAAATAACAACCGCCAATTTCCAATAGTAGGTGAACATGAGCGCGAACGAGAACACGATCATGAAAAAGTTAACAGCCAGGTTGATAGATACATCGTTGATGAACGCCCTGATCTTCACCGCATCGTTGATGCGCGAAAGTATTTCACCCACGCGCATCGTATCAAAAAATTGCTGTGGAAGTTTGAGCAAATGTTTGTAGTAGCCGAGTATTAATCGGGAATCGATCATTTGCCCGGTTTGCACCGTGAATAGACTTTTGGTGTAGCCAATAAAAATGGATAAGAGCAGCAAGGCCACCATCGCAATACTCATCAGATTCAACAAATTTCTATTGCCATCTACCAACACATAGTCTACAATCTTCTGCACATAAATAGAAGTGGAAAGACCTAAAATAGTATAGACCAGCGCACCAAATAGTGCCTGAATCATAACACTTCTGTGAGGATGTACCAATCGCCAAAAACGAGAGGTCATCGCCTCTTTCTTATCACCTTTTTGAAAAGATTCGCCCGGCAATAAAAGAATCAAAACACCCGTCCATATTTTTTTAAATTCCTCATGCGTGTGCTTGTGTACCTGACCATCGCCTGGATCCATTACTTCAATATATTTTGGCGTGGCATCGTAGATGACAACATAGTGGTGCAGCACTTCTTTGATGATGACATGCGCAATGGCGGGCTTTGGTATTTTAAACAAACTTTCAAAAGGCCCTTTCACTCCCTTGGCTTGAAACCCAAGCTTCTCCGCAGCCTCGATCATTCCGAGTACATTCGTTCCCTTTTTATCGGTCGATGCCAACTGACGAATGCGTGCTACAGGTAGCTGCAATTCGTAATGCGCGGCAATAGATGCAAGGCAAGCTGCACCGCAGTCGGTGATGTCGCGTTGTTTTATTTTGGGTATCTTTTTCATGGCTATAAAAGACTCAAGATGTTAGACATATGATCCAAGATTCTGTCGCGGTGGGCTGTCTAATGTCTTACTACTTCTGTCTTACGTCTATATTTGGGTTTACCCAATCATCTACTTTATCATACAGCAACTGCCACAAGCTGCGCTCGGTAACTATAAACCGTGCTTGCAGGGTCATTCCTTTTTTCAAAAACCCTTTATAGCCACCTTTCAATTGAAGGAAATCTTTGTCCAGTGAGCAACGCACCTCAAAAACAGGTTTGTTGTCAATGAGCTTAATATCTTGTGGCACAGCGATGACTTTGCCGGTGGCCATTCCCCATTGATTGTAGTTAAACGCATCCACTTGCAGGCGCACGTTCATATCTTTTTTAATGAAACCAATATCGTTTGGCTGCACATAAGCGATCACGAGCATGCTGGTATCAGGTGAAATTTGGCCTAACTCTTGGTTGGCGAAAACATTACTACCCACATATACGCCCGTTAAGTTTTGCAGCGTGCCGCTCACCGGTACTTTGATGGTAAGCAGGGCTTTTTCTTTTTGTATGCGTACGAGCTGGCTCTCCAACTCATTCTTTTCCTCCTGCAAAGTTTTCAATTCACTCTGCCATTGGCTGCGCTGCGTTTCTTTCAGTTGGGCAATGGCATCATCTGCCTTTTTCAGCTCAAACTGAAAATTTTCAAACTCCATAGCTGCAATTACTTTTTCTTGGTAAAGTTTTAATTGGCGGTCATGTGCTTGCTTGGCCTTGTTGTAAACCGTTTGTGCTTCGATTAACTTTTGTTGATACGTAAAATAGCTTTGCTGGTAGACTGCACTATTAAAAATTGGTTTTGTAGGTAGAGGTATTTTTGAAGCTCCGATTGCCAGCTCGACATCTTGCATCAATGATTGCTTTAGTACTATCTTCTCCTGGAAAAAATGTTCCTGCTCATTGAGGGTCTCTGACTCAATAACATACAATAACTCGCCCCCCTTTACTTTTTTATTTTCTGCGGTATAGGCTTCCTTTATCCTCCCCGAAGCTATGCAACGGATTACGCTCACCTCAGCGGCTGGGCGTATCAATGCCGAAGAGCGCACACTGACATCTGTTTTTAAATAGGGCATGGCAGCCAACGCAATAAAGCAGCAGACAATGCAGCCGATGTAAATGATAGCTGTGCGGGTATAGGCGGGGAAGTAAGTGTTTTCAGGGAACATCTTTGTTTTAATTGATCAAACTTTCGAAGCACAAGCGGACGCTTGCGCTAGCTAGAGGCCATAGCTCCGCTCGTTACCAATTTTAATGGATTACTTGAATAAGTATCAATTTTACTCAGTTCACCAAAAATTACTGACAAGCAAACTGAATCAATCATCTATCACTCTAATAATTGTTTAGCCTTTAATTTTTCAATTATATCGGTCTCTCTCTTGGAATAAATTGGGATGTTGATACCCTCCCAAAAATTGCTTATATGATTGTCTCCGTGTTTATACAAAGTTTTTGTTTTAAGGCGCTGCCTTTTTTCGATTGGCATCTGTTGATGCAAATTGACAGCCAAAACAATAAACTCACTTTGATACTCGTTATTTTGTATGCTTCTTTTATGAGTGTAGATAGTGTTTACATAGTTTTTCGCGAACGAAAGGTAATTACTACCGCCAACACGTTTAAATGAAAGCGCTACTTCCATATATGCAATCTCAATGGTTGCCCCTAAAAGTGATTTTTTCCATCTGCTGGTGGAGTCCATTCGAATAGTTATATTTTTGATATAGTCATCTTCTACTATTAATTCCCCCGAAAATAGAATTTCATTTTTCAAGGCTGATCTGTTAGGGCTGATGTTAAGGCGATATGTGTTCGACTGTCCAGCAAACCCATTAACTAAGTAATTATAATCTCGCTTGTTCCCACCTTGAAAGCGATCCAATAAAGTAAGATACTGATACTTAAAAAGCCTCTCAACTTCAATTGGCGATGTTGTTAGAAGAATATCATCCGATTCTTTTGGTAATTTCACTACCCTTGCCTGATCAACGCCAACAATCATATCCTCCTTATTCTCCAGATAGTTGATAGTCAGGAGGGCATCTGAATATTTACTGCACTCATCATTGTCTTTTACCATTTCCCTGAAATATGCACTTGTAGAAAACGGATATTCAATTTTCGACTTGTTTAATGCTACCGCATCCAAAAAATAGTCAAAAGGATCTTTTCCTCTAATTACTACTTCGTTAAGCGAAACAGCGATTGGTATAAGACTTAGTATATTTTCTTCATTCTCCTTTAAATCCTTTCGACAAACAGTTGCGGTTGCATAGCCAACGTGAGAAATTCTTAGTGAATCTAGATCACCAATCTTCCCTATTGTTAAACTAAACGCTCCATCTGAATTTGAGATCGTCCCAGTGATAGCATCCCTTACCGAGATGTGGGCATATTGAATTGGCTGGTGCGTTTCTTTGTCTTTGATTTTTCCAAATATGGACTGAGCCTCAGAATGATGACATAGAAACACGATTAGAATAGCCGCAGATTTTTTTATTGAGATCATGTTCCAGCGATTTCTTAATTCAAACACTTGTATATAGAAAACCTAGAGGCTGTTTGTACAAACAACCTCTAGGGAGAAACCTCAAATTCGATCAAATGACTTCATCTGCCAAAGCGGCACCAAGAGCGGCTACAAAAGCCATGCAAAAGGCTGAAACTAATTTACCACAAAAAGTGTCCCAAAACCTCTTACCACCTTCAATTTCTAGCATTTCATTTAAATTGAGTTCCTGAACTCCAATCGTTCTCATTTCTAAAGTATTCATAGCTGTTTAGTTTAATTTTACCAAAAATCTGTTTGGCGCAGTTTTCTTTTTAATTGCCTAAAACAAATAATCACTTACGTTAAATAAATACAACGCGGAGCTCGGACAACCATTCCAAAAAACCTAACACAAGTTTGCCGAACCAGCCGCCCCCGCCAGTTTGCATTTGCTCGGAGTCATTTAACTCCTGCACTGCAAAACGCGCTAAATCATTTTTATCCATTTTCAAATATTTAAAGTTAAAAATCATTTTTCAGTCCCGGCCGGAAACCTTGTTGTGAAAGTATTGGTAGCGTGGAGTAATTTCCAAATCAAAACCTAAAATACCTGATAAATCAGGTATAAAAACCACCTGATTTATAAGGTATCTTTGGCAAAAAATGAAGAATAAGCCCACTTCTTTCTTGTTAGCCGATGACCACACTATTGTGGCAGTGGGGCTAAAAGAGGTATTAGAACAGGAGTTCACAACTGCCAAGTTTTATACTGCGCGCACAGGGCAAGAAGCCTTGGCCATACTCGGGCAACATCCGATAGATATTCTTTTCCTAGATGTGTCTATGCCGACACTAGATGCTTACGGTGCCTTTCCTGCTATTAAAAAACAATATCCGGCTACGAAAGTGATCATTTACACGCAGTTTGTGGCCAAAGATATGATCCTCCACTTCTTGCATCAAGGAGTTAACTCGATCCTATTCAAAGGCGAAACCGATGACATTTGCGAGGTGGTAGAACAAGTATGGGCAACGGGCAAATGGCTTTCGCGCTCTGTACGTGAGTTGGTGGAAGGCCAACTGGGTGAAAAACCCATTCACAAATTGCCGCTGGGTGAAAATGAACGAAACATCATTAGGCACATTTCAGAGGGGAAATCCAGCAAAGAAATAGCTGAACTCCTGCACTTGGGTGAAAATACCATCAATAGCTATCGGCAAAATTTACTGAAGAAAACCGGCAGCAAAAATACTGATGAGTTAATCCGCTACGCTTTTAACAGCGGGTTGATCTGATGATTCCTTCAATTGAAAAGTGATCTCCAAATGCAAGCCCTTGTTATCCAAAGGCAGTTTTGATATCTGCCCACCCATCAGCGCTATGCGCCTCGTAACAGATTTCCCCACTTCGCGGGTGCTGAGTAATTTCTGTCCATCGTCACGCACAAAAAATACGAGTTTCCCATTTTGCTCCCAGTTCAATGTGAATTTCATATGCCAACAGTCGGAGTACTTAATCGCGTTGGCTACCAGCTCTTGCACGATGCGATAGATGGTGATGGATAGCAAGTCTTCTATTTTACGGGGTGTTCCTTTTTGGCTAACTGCAAAAGCAATGCCTCGCAACCCACTGTTTTTGTCAAGAAATCGATCAATAGATTGATACAAATTGTTTACGTCCAAAGCGAGTGGTTTGATCTGATCGATAGCATCCCTCAGTTCATAAGAAGCCCCGAATATCATATTTCTAACAGATTGAAGCAATCGAAAAGTCTCGTCTGAGATGGTGTCTCTTCTAACAAGTGCCAGCTTATTCTGTGCCGCGGCAAAATAGGCACCCACTGCATCGTGAATATCAGCCGAAATGCGTTTTCGCTCCAGGGCTACCGCTTGTTCTTCTGCCCAAAACCTGTCCTGCTCTCTCTGTTTATTCAGTTCATCAAACTTCTTTTTGAATGACGTAAGCGCGTTGTCCATATTGGCTCGGTGCATGAGTGCTGTTTTCACTCGCCTTTTCAGCCGCAGCCAAACGTAGGCGGCTCCCAGCAAAAAACCAAAAAGCAAAAAAAAGATATAGGTGAACAAATCGGCTGAATGCGGCATAGATTTCTTCGAGCAAATCTAAATTTAAAACCAGCTTGGCGCAACGTGGTTTTCCACGTAAAAAATACGGGGAAAACCACGTTGTTTAGTGATAGAAAATTTTGTATCGATGGCGTTCAAAATAAATCATGGCGTCTCATCGTTATCCCTCCACTATGCAAAATACATGGAGGGTTTACGCTTTCGCGGCAATGGTATTGCCGCTTTTGGCCCAAGGACAAAGTAATACACTTGGAGACCGCGCCACAACCAGCGCTATTGAAGATACGCAAAAACATACCCATCGCGTTCATCTCTCTCGAAGAGAAAAAAAAAGACAACGCCTTCTATTCAAAAAACCGAAAGTGGAAAACACCGCGCGCTACGAATTCTATAAGCGCGTAGAAGAGGCTGCGAGAGAAAAACAACGAATATTGAAGAAACTATCAAAGCCTCAATATGCTGACTTCGCTTACTTTGGACATAAGAACAAACCTAAAAAGAACAAGCCTTATGCGATGAAGTATTGCAAAGAATGCGGGATAAGACATTAAGGATTGACGATTTACGGTTTGTGAGTTACGATTGCGGAGCGTTATATTTGTTTACTTATGAGACGATGCCAAAATTGAATGGAAAAATTCAGTTAGTAATTTTGGTTGCCATCTTTCACAATAAGCGAAATGCAAAAAATATAAATCAAGAAAAAGCTAACCTTGGAAACCCTCGCCCGCTACATCGAACACACCAACCTGAGCCCCACGCTTACCATCAAAGACATTGATAAACTAGTAGCCGAAGCAAAGCAATATCAATTTCTAGGTGTTTGCGTTCCGCCTTTTTGGGTAAAGCGAGCCAAGCGTGAAATAGGAGACTCAAAAATTCTGCTCATTACAGTAGCTGGCTTTCCACTCGGCTACTCAATGACAGAAACCAAACTGGAAGAAATCAAAAATGCCATTGACAATGGGGCAGACGAAGTAGATGTAGTCTGGAACATCTCTTCATTTAAATCAGGAAATCCCTGGACGAAAATTGAGATCGCCAAGTGCAGCAAGCTTGTCCACGGCTATCAAAAAGCATTAAAAGTAATTATCGAAACGGCCTATCTGTCAGACGATGAAATTGTGGAAGCCTGTAAAATATGTGTCGATGCAGGCGCTGATTTTGTTAAAACATCTACAGGCTTTGCGCCCAGTGGAGCTAAATTGGAACATATTCAATTGATGAAAAGATCCGTGCCTGGTGGCGTAGGCATTAAAGCATCGGGTGGGATCAAGACCAAAGAACAAGCTATCCAATTGATAGAAGCAGGAGCTGATCGCCTCGGCACTTCTTCGGGCATTGCTATTGTGGCCATATAGATTTAGATCAGTAACTTAGCGTTTCTAAACAAATGCTATGAGTCATTTTCTGTCTAATCTATTCCCCGAAGAATCATCTATACCTGAACAATATCAACTACGCGCGTATGTAGAGCAACGCGAATACCTGATCAACGGCCAACTGCGGCAGTGGGCAGGTACGCTCAACCCTGTGGCCAGTCCTGTCTATATTAAAAAAGGTGAGACACTAACTCAAAAAATAATTGGGAGCACGCCCCTCCTCACGAAGTATGAAGCACTAGAAGCACTCGATGCTGCCGTTGCCGCCTACGATTTAGGACACGGAGCATGGCCCACCATGGGCGTGGCCAAACGCATTGAACACATCGAAAATTTCTTGACGGCCATGCGCACAAAACGCGCAGAAGTAGTCAAACTGTTGATGTGGGAGATTGGCAAATCCTTGAAGGACTCAGAAAAAGAATTTGATCGCACCTGCGACTACATTGTGGACACTGTCAAAGCGCTCAAAGAGCAAGACAGAAGATCCGCGAACTTAATCGAAGAGCAAGGTTTTCTCGGGCAAATAAGGCGAGTACCATTGGGTGTTGCTCTTTGTATGGGACCTTTTAATTATCCGCTTAACGAAACTTTCACTACGCTAATACCTGCCCTGATCATGGGTAATACCGTGGTTTTTAAACCTGCTAAATACGGAGTGTTACTAGTAAAACCTTTATTGGAGGCGTTCCGGGATAGTTTCCCTGCCGGAGTCATTAACATTATCTATGGCCGCGGGCGAGACACCGTTGGCGCATTAATGGAAACAGGAAAGATTGACGTGTTTGCTTTTATCGGAACGAATAAGGGAGCAAACGATTTGAAAAGGCTTCACCCCAAACCACACCGCTTGCGCTCCATACTGGGGCTGGATGCAAAAAACCCCGCCATCGTTTTGTCGGACGCAGATTTAACGAATGCAGTTGCCGAGTGTATCACCGGCTCACTTTTATTTAACGGTCAGCGCTGCACGGCACTTAAAATTCTATTTGTACATCAAACCATCGTAGCGGATTTCACAAAACGCTATCTCGAAGAGTTAAAAAAGTTGAAACCCGGTATGCCGTGGGAAGCGGGAGTTGGGCTAACACCTTTACCTGAACCCGGTAAGACCGATTATCTGAAAGGACTTGTAGACAACGCGAAGCTACATGGCGCAAAAGTGATGAATGAAAATGGGGGTGAAATTTCCCAATCGTATTTTCACCCGGCCGTTTTGTATCCGGTGAACAAAAAGATGAATATCTATCACGAAGAACAATTTGGTCCCATTGTTCCCATCGTCCCTTTTACTGACGATGAAGAGCCCATAAACTATTTGCTGAACTCACAGTTTGGGCAGCAAGTAAGTCTGTTTGGGAAAGATTCAAAACGACTAGCGAAGATGATGGATGCTTTGGTTAACCAAGTAGGCAGAATCAACTTGAACACCCAATCTCAACGGGGGCCAGATACGTTTCCGTTCAATGGAAGAAAGGATTCCGCAGAAGGAACACTTTCGATTGCAGATGCACTGCGGGTATTTTCGATCCGTACTATAGTTGCTACAAAGGGTACGGATGACAATAAGCAAATTTTTAACTCCATCATCCGTAACCGCGAGTCGGACTTTTTGAGTACTGATTATATTTTGTAGGAAGTGTGCCCATTCCTGTTGGTCCACTTCTAAAGTAAAAATGCAAAATGGAACTGTTTCAGGAATGAGAGACTAAATCAACGCAGCGTAAATCTGGATTGCTTCACATCACGCGAATTAGCTCCTACAAATAATTGAAATTCGCCCGGCTCGCTGCCAAAGCTAAGGTCATGCCGATAGAATGACAGCAACTCGTTTGTTAGTTGAAAAGTAATTGTTTTTGTTTCCCCCGCCTTCAAAAATACTTTTTGAAATCCCTTCAACTCTTTCACAGGGCGAGTAACTGATCCGACCAAATCTCTGATGTAAAGCTGCACGACTTCAGCTCCGTCACGTGTTCCAACATTTGAAAGGTCAACCGAAACAGAAATAGAATCTGCGGTGTTCATTTCAACCTTACTCATCTTGATTTCGCTGTAGACAAATTTTGTATAGCTCAACCCAAAACCAAAGGGGTACACCGGATCATTGGAAACGTCTAAATAATTAGAAAGGAATTTTTGAAACCATTTTGCATCGGCTAACGGGCGGCCTGTACTTTTCTGCGCATAATACAGCGGTAATTGTCCTACGTTTTGCGGAAATGTTGTGGTTAGTTTACCAGAAGGATTCACATCTCCAAACAACACGTCCGCAATGGCATCACCTGCTTCGCTTCCACCAAACCAAACATTTAGAATCACTGGCACGTTGTCTTGTTCCCATTTCAGTACCAATGGCCTGCCCGTAAACAATACCAACACAACTGGTTTTCCTGTTTTTAACAAAGCTTTGATTAACTCAATTTGTACTTCGGGTATTTCCAAATTCGTCCTACTCGATGATTCGCCACTCATTTCAGCAGCTTCACCCACCGCAGCAACAATTACATCTGCTTGCTTTGCAATGGCCAATGCTTCATTTCTAAGTTGTTCTGCCGATCTCTGATCGCGATGTAGTGACTTGCCAAACATGGTAGCACGTTCTTCGATGGCCTCGTCTGCATCTAAATTGGAACCTTTCGCATATACGATTTTTGCATTAGAGCCCACCGCCTTCTGCAATCCCTCCCGCACAGAAATCGATTCAGAAAATCGAGCAGCAACACTCCATGTCCCAGTCATGTTCTCTTTGGCATCGGCTAATGGCCCAATCAATGCAATCGTTCCTTTTTTTAATAATGGCAGAATTTGGTCTTTGTTTTTTAAGAGTACGAAACTCTGCGCTGCGGTATTCCTGGCTTCGGCTCTATTGGAAGTATTGAAAATTTCCGTTCTCGCTCTGTCATCATTACAGTACTTATAGGGATCGTCAAACAAGCCTAATTTGTATTTGGCTTCCAGAACTCTTCTACATGCTTGTGTGATCTGTTCCTCGATGATTTTACCCTCCTTGACAGACTTCATTAACGTAGTTAACAAACCTTCACTCACCATATCCATGTCCAATCCTGCGTCCAATGCCTTGGCAGATACTGTTTGAAGATCCCCAAAACCGTGGGCAGACATTTCACTTACTCCTGTGTAATCAGAAACTACAAAACCCGTAAAGCCCCACTCTTTCCTCAATACATCCGTTAACAACCATTTATTGGCAGTTGCGGGCACTCCATCTATTTCGTTGAATGATGCCATCACACTTCCAACGCCTGCGTCAACAGCCGCTTTGTAAGGTGGAAGATATTCATTGTACATGCGGTGCCTACTCATATCAGTTGTATTGTAGTCGCGACCCGACTCTGCAGCACCATACAATGCATAATGTTTTACACAAGACATAATTGTGTTGTTGGCTTTTAGGTCATTACCTTGAAACCCACGCACCATTGCTTTCGCAATCGCAGCACCTAAAAAAGGATCCTCTCCACTTCCCTCGGAGATTCTACCCCAACGTGGATCCCGCGAAATATCAACCATAGGTGAAAACGTCCAATTAATACCATCGGCACTTGCCTCTTGTGCAGCAATGCGCGCGCTGCGCTCAATCAACTTAGTATCCCACGAGCAACTTAACCCTAAGGGAATCGGAAAGACACTTTGGTATCCGTGAATCACATCCATTCCAAAAATCAATGGAATCTTGGTACGGCTTTTTTCAACAGCAATCTTTTGCATTTCTCTAATATTTGCGACTGTCTTAATGTTAAAGAGTCCGCCAACTTTTCCTTCTTCAATTTTTTTTGCAATGTCCGAACTCTCGACAGCACCTGTAGTAAATGCACCAGCTGAGGGGAGATTTAGTTGCCCTATTTTCTCCTCTAAAGTCATTTGACCCAAAACGGAGTCTACCACCACTGTCATTCGATCTCTCCCGTTTGGCGTAGGCTTTGAGCAGGCCAAAACAATAAAAGCCAACAGAAATCCAAATAGTCCTATTCGTATCTTCATAATGATTTAGGTTTGACTTGTCTTAGTATTGAAATCCGAGTTTGGTCAGCCCTGCTTGCACTTCGGGGCACGACATGAACAACTTCCACAGTAATCCGCTTCGTTGGTTTTCCATCATGACCACTATTGGCCCTTGGTCGATGGCCAAGTACCATGGCTTCGTCCAATTTTCTTGTTCGCTAAAGCCATCATAAAATCCGTAATCACCAAAAATTTTCGCACCCAGACTATCATAGAAATAGCGCATCGCTGCTTTACTTTCATTGGGTGTATAGGGAAATGACGAGAGTGCCGCAGTTGGGCTTATTACTCCTTTGTCTTCGTTGGGGCTATGCGCGGCATAAAATTTTACCGAGTAGCCAGCCGTAAGTCCCCAGCAATTGGGTCCATAGCCTTTATACTTCAATGGATTTTCGACACAATATTTATAGTTGATGAGCGTGTGGTTAGTGTTGTGTTGCCAATAATCGGCATGAGTGTCTTTTAGCTTACGTGGATCCAATCCCAAAAAAGAATAGTGCGACCAAAAAAGTGGTCCGCCAAATTGTTGCGATCCGTTGTGCTTTAGCGACAAATGCAAACCATATCGTTGATGCGATGAGTCATTTTTAATTCCACCCTTCCGCGCCCAACCCTCGTGATAGGCAGCCGCGGGTATGGTATTCGTAGGCGATGAAGGTGGTGAATTTGCCCGGCGTGTAGTGTCGGTTGGCCGCCTCGACTTCTTTTTCCCAGGCATCCAGAAAAATCGCTCTTTGTGCGGCAAGATCTTCCGTCGAGGAATG
>JABFSY010000111.1 GCA_013140395.1 Cyclobacteriaceae bacterium | reverse complement strand
CTTGCGCCCCTGTTCACCCGATGGGCTTCCTTATATCGGGCGATCAAAGAAAATTAGGAATTTAGTAATAGCTACAGGCCATTCGATGATGGGGTTGAGCCTGGGTCCGGGCACGGGTTTGTTGGTAAAAGAAATAGTTGGCCAAGAAAAAACGACTATGATGATTGACAGATTCAATCCAGGCCGGTTTGATTAGATGTATCCTACCAGTTTGTAAGTGATCATTCCCGTCCACTCGCGGGTGAGAATATGCCAGTTGAGAAGTGCGCCAGCAGATGGAATGATCAAGGCATCTGGGGTAAACTTTCTTTTATGCGAGATGAAGTCTGTACTAAAGACATCCACATTCCACCCTTGTTTTTCAAAGCACGCTTTGGATCTTCGAATATGAAATGAGGAAGTCACGAGGATACATTCTTCCGGTTTTACACTTTTCTGTAACATTTTGGAAACCTCCAATGCAGATTCATGCGTGTTTCTCGAAGTGTTTTCAATAACAATATCTTCCTTTGGTACACCCATGAGTACTAGCACCTCAGCCATTTCGTCAGCCTCTTGCTTCGCTACTTCATACAGTTTCCCGTTTCCACCCGATACCAATATTTTTTTAATAAAGCCGAGTTTGTAGAGTTGTAATGTGTGTGTTACGCGATCCGCCCCTCGGCTAAAATACATTCGATCGGTTGGCTCCATTTCAGATTTTCCGACACCCGTAAGTACGATACCGTAGGTATATTTTTTTTTAAGCTCGGCAAATGGGGTGGGGGGTACTTCCCACAAAAGAACGATCTCGTTACAGATAAAATCGTTAGTAAACAAAAATAATAAGATAACCCCAGCCCTTCGAAGTCTTTTTCTCCATAGCTTTCTATTCAAGAATGCAGCTATCAAAAAAAGCACACAGATTATTACTATCGGCATAGTAAGATAGCTGAGTGTTTTGGATAGGAAGAAAAACATAACTTCCTACATTCTCTTTGGTAGTGGATTAGAAATATTACTTAAGGCATCAATCACCTTTCTTAGAATCTCCCAATAAAGTGCAAGTGCCAGTACAATTGTCATTGACCAGATAACGCCTAGGTTAAAATAAAGGGTATCAATATTTTGGTTTAAGAAATGTTTGGAGGGCATATAAAACTGAGCATCAAAGTCAACCATGTGACTTGGATCGGGATCTTTGTAGATTGGATAAATTTTCTGAATGAGTTTACCGTCCTTCTCAATGATACGGTTTGTCTCCATCGTGTTTCGAACCAGTTCCGTAATCGCTTCGTTTTGGTAGATTCGTTTTCGCGATTCAAAGTCTTTCTCTTTCGCAGTCGTATTTGTAAGTTGACTGATCAACCTCTCTTTTTCTTGGTCAGCCTTATTATACCTGTTGATATAGAATTTTTTCAACGCCTCTAAGAAATAAACTGTTTTCTTATACACCAGTGTGTCAAATTTTCCTGGAGCAAGACTTTGCAACTGTTCAAACGGAGCATTAATCACTCTTTGTTCGTTCTCAATCGCGCGATTTACCACTTCCAGTTGTCGGGTCACTTCCTTTTGGATTGACTGATCTGGATTCGTATGTTGTTGATTAATGAAATCAACACGGGTTTCTAATTCAGGTATTAGGTATATTTTCTTGGAATCGGCCTCCGCCATCAGTTTATCATACAGGTAGAACTGTTTTTCAAATTCGTTGTCTTTATACTGACTTACCATCGCGGCCTCAAATGCCCATCGAGATGCCATTAAGTCACCAACCAATGGCACTGTAGACGTATTACCAATGGTTGGGTTAAGTTTGTCAAACTTTACAACTACTCCACTTAGAATCAGTTGTGGTATTAGCAAAATCGGAATCAGTATATAGATGGTTACAGCAGAATTGAAAGCGGACGATATGTTAAGGCCCAATAGATTGGCAAAGCAGGATACCGTGAAAAGAATACTCCAGTGGATGAGGAACATTCCCTGAATGCCGAGAATGTAATTTGCCACCAGCACAAACAAACATGTCTGAATAGCTGATATCATGAACAAGATCATGATTTTTGAAATAATATAGCTGCTTCTGCTCAGATGAAGAAATTTTTCACGTTTAAGGATTTTTCGATCTCGGATGATCTCCTCTGCGCTTACAGTTAACCCCATGAATAGAGCGACAATAACACTCATAAAAAGGTGCGCGGGCATATTCAGGTTTTTACTGAATGCATATCCTTCTTTGAACGGATCATCCACATTGTAATAGCGTACAATAAATGCAAGGATGAACGCCAAGAGTGGTGCCTCCAATAAATTAATGAACAAGTACTGTTTGTTACTTAGTTTGGAAAGCAAGTCGCGTGTTGAAAAAAGCTTTGTTTGCTTTAGCCATTTGGGTATATGCAGTGTTGAATGAGGTGTGTCTGTTGATGGCGCAACCGATGATATTCTAGTCTTTCTAAGGAACGACTCATTCCATTGTTCTGGCGTAAACTTTCGGTCGTTAGTAAAATCTCCAAATTCATTGATCACTTTTGTTTCAATGATATTAAAAATTTGTTCTGGATTTACATTTCCACAGGAGTGACATTCTCCTTCATCGCTATTGATCAGGTTGATGTTCTTCTTGAAGTACGTAACCGAATCAACTGGATTCCCATAGTAAATCTGGTAGCCGCCTGTATCTAGGATGACCAGTTTATCGAACATCTTGAAAATGTCAGACGAGGGTTGGTGAATAACAGCAAATACTAGTTTTCCTTTTAAGGATAGTTCTTTTAAAAGATCAATGATGTTTTCAGAATCTCTGGAAGAAAGCCCAGACGTGGGTTCATCTACAAAAAGTACTGCTGGTTGCCGAAGTAACTCCAAACCGATGTTAAGCCTTTTTCGTTGACCACCACTAATAGTCTTTTGCAGTGGTGAACCTACTTTCAGGTCTTTGGTTTGTGTGAGTCCTAAGTCATCCAAAGTCTTTATTACCAGTAGGTCGATTTCCTCTTCATTTAAGTGGCTAAAACAAAGTTTTGCGGCAAAATAAAGGTTCTGATAAACGGTTAGGTCTTCAATGAGTAAATCATCCTGAGGCACAAATCCGATAACACCTTCGATTTGTTCAGGGTTCTTGTGAATGTCAATACCATTTATCAGTACCCTTCCCTTCGATGGTTTTTCTGTTCCGTTTAAAACGTGTAGCAGGGTTGACTTACCCGCTCCACTGGCGCCCATCAGTGCAACGAGATTGCCGGATTCTTCCGAAATTACCACATCCCGTAGCCCAAGCTTTCCATTTTTAAATTCGTAAGAAATTTTATCTGCCTCAAAACTAGTTCGTGTACCAGCAGACTGTTTTTTAAATACGTTTACAATTTCGCCATAATATACTGGGTCGGTGGTGCCCCAGCGAAGGGTACTGCCTGTGCCAAGGACATTAATCAGTCCCGACTTCTGTGGTACACCATTGAGATACACATCTGAGTTGCCCAGGTAACGAAAAAACAAGATATCGGTGGCGCGGATAAAAAGAATAGCAATGAAGCCATCCAACTCTGGTCGTGTGATTACTTTCGTGTTGTTTTTTCCAATACTATTTGAACACACCACAAGTACATTTTCACTGTCGTATTCTTCAGGCTTTTTAACTTCGATAAATTGTTTGATGAGGCCTACATCGCCCGCAGTAATATTAAATGCCTTACCAATGGTTTTTGAAATTTTTTCCTCAGCAGAAGAGATAACGCCATCGGCCATGATCAAGCTGATTAACTC
>JABFSY010000292.1 GCA_013140395.1 Cyclobacteriaceae bacterium | reverse complement strand
GAATTGAATGGGTACTTCTACTATTTCTGTGTGCGGAAAAGACAAAGAAAAATTCAACTTTTCGATATCAATTTCTTTAGAGGTTAATCCTTTTAAACCAATAATAGTAACTCTGTCCAACTCACTGGCTTCACCAGCAGATGGAATAATTAACCGAATCTTAGCCTTGTCTTGAAGCGACTTAACAATTCCGTAAGTAGCAATTCCCAGTCCGCCACTAAAAAGCGGAGGAAACTCCCAGCCAAGCATTAGTACTTTCATCTATTTTTTAAAGTTCTTCAAATAAACGAGGCTGTTGAAGGAGTGTTTGCAAGCAAATTGACAGTTGACTTCTATCAAACAGTCTTACAAAGTCAACTGCGCGACAACTGCTCGATTAGATACTATACGCGGAGGTTTAAGTGCCTTTCTTCACTGGAGCGACTAGCAACTTATGCTCTACAGCCACTCGCAGCACCTCGGCCACGCCCCACGCTTGCGCCATGCATCCGCGCGATGTGTGTGGTGCTTCGGCATCAAATATCTCTGACACACTGCCCACACATGCCTCATCTAGGTGATTCAAAAATTCTTTCAAGATTGAAGTAGCCTCTGATTTACCCTTTGCGCCTTTTGTTTCTAAAAGCGCGTCCACATAAGCACCTAACTGAAAGCTCCACACGGTGCCTTGGTGATACGCACCATCACGATGCCAAGGGTCACCTCCATAAACGGGTTTATAATCTGGATGTGAAGAATTGAGGCTCCGTAGCCCTTTTGGTGTGAATAAATTATCTTTCACTACTTTAAAAACCTTTTCTGCCTTTTCCTTTGTAAGCAATGAGAATGGAAGGCTGATCGCATAAATCTGGTTGGGTCTTATGGATGCGTCTTTTAAATCTCCATCGATGCAATCGTATAAGTAGCCGCTCTCTTCGTTCCAGAATTTGGTATTGAAACTGTTTGCGACTACCCTCGCTTTCATTTTATATTTATCTGCTTCTGTTTTACTACCTTGATCTGACAACAAAAATTCCATAATGCAAAGTGCATTGTACCAAAGTGCATTGATTTCCACGGGTTTTCCTTTGCGTGGTGTGACAACCCAATCGCCCACTTTTGCATCCATCCAAGTAAGTTGCACACCATCTTGTCCGCCATAAAGTAATTCATCAGAAGGATCAACATGAATATTGTAACGCGTGCCTTTGTAGTGCCAATCGATGATATCTTGAAGAATCGGCAAAATTGATTTTACAAAGTCACTGTCTTTCGTGTACTGATGGTATTTGTAGATCGCGTGAAAGAACCATAACGTGGCATCAAATGTATTGTACTCAGGTGCTTCACCTTGGTCAGGAAAACGATTGGGCAACATGCCCTCGCTCACGCTGTTTGCAAATGCTTTTAAAATATTCTTAGCGTCTTCAAATCGACCTGTCGTCAAACACAAACCCGGGAGAGAAATCATGGTATCTCGCCCCCAATCAGAAAACCAATGATAGCCTGCAATGACGGTTTTTAATTCTCCGCGCTTTACAATAAACTGGTCAGCCGCAAAGGCCAATTGCTTCAACTCATCACTCCCAGAAAACGCTTTCACCACTACTTCCCTTCTTTTCCTTTCTTTCTCAAGAAGTTGAAGGGCATCTTTTCCTGCTGTATCGTCTGTGGAGATAATGATTCCTAGTTTACTTCCCTTCTTTAGTTCAACTACAAATTTTCCGTGCGTGTACAAATCCTCTTTGAAATCCAGCCCACGATATTGTTCTATGGCATATTCAAAATTGTAATACCACCCTTTGCTTTCCCTAAACTCAGAACCCGGAACGGAAATAACTACTTCAGGGCAACCTTGATAGTTTACCGTGCGAAACAAACCATCTTGAAATAAGTAAGACTGGTTGATGGAATCGTTGGCGTGAGACGTACTATGAAAATCGCGGCAAGCGTACAACGGCAATAGCTCAAATGTAAATTTTTGTTCGGCATTCAACACTTCATACACAATTACTATTGTGTTTTCTCCGTGAATGGCCGCTATTGTTTTTTTTAATTCTACACTACCTGCTTTGTAATAAAATTCAGGAAATAGGTCACGCTCAAATTTTGTGAGGTGTTTAAACCCTTCGGGATGCACTGCGCCTGAATATTGATTGGAACTCAATTCAAATCGCTCCTCTCCTATCACAATCGTTTCATCCAATTTTGAAACCACAACTGTCCTTCCGACTGGTGGATGCATGGCAGCTACCAGCAATCCATGATATCGTCTTGTATGAGCGCCTGCCACTGTGCCACTTGCATAGCCACCGATGCCGTTGGTTTCAAGCCACTCTAGGCTGCGGGCTGTTTCAAAATTGTTTAATGTTGATTGATCGAATTGAGTTTTCATACTTGTTTTTTAAAGTAGGCAGTTTGAAAAGTTGACGACTGACGATAAACAGTTGACAAAGTGTTGTCAACTGCCCATTTGTCAATTGCCTTTTTAGCTTCTAGGTTGTATCAACTTGGCCACCAATCCAGTCCAGCCTGTTTGATGTGTTGCTCCCACACCTCTACCGTTGTCACCGTGGAAGTATTCGTAGAACAATAAATAGTTATTGAATTGGGGATCGTTTTGCAACTTGGTGTAATGCGCGTACACAGGCCGATTGCCGTCTTTGTCCTTTCTAAAAATATCGACCATTCTATCTGACAAATCGTTGGCGATTTCCTTAAGCGTTTTTTTTACCCCTGAACCAGTTGGGTATTCCACTTTAAAATCATCGCCATAGTAGTGATGAAAACGTTGCAAGGATTCAATCAACAAAAAATTAACAGGGAACCAAATGGGGCCGCGCCAATTTGAGTTGCCCCCAAACAAAGCAGTGTCTCCTTCGCCTGGTGTGTACTTCAGGCTAAACTCGTTCCCATTGGCATAGAATTTAAACGGATTCTCATCATATACTTTAGATAAAGCCCGAATTCCATAAGGTGAAAGAAATTCTGTTTCATCCAGCATGCGCTTAAGAATTTTTTTCATACGATGCCCACGCAAAAGAGAAAGCAAGTGTCGTTGGTTTTTTCCTTTCTCGCCCCAGCGAGATATCAAACCTGCCAGGTCCGGGCGGTTTTTCAAAAACCACTCGAGCCGTTGCGTAAACTCTGGGTTACTTTCAAAAACTTCCGCATCTAATACCTCCACGGCAAACAATGGGATAAGACCAACCATGGAACGAATTTTCATGGGTGTTCTGCGGTTGTCTGGTGTGTGCAGCACATCATAGAAAAATTCATCTTCCTCATCCCACAAGTCGATGCCTTCATTGCTAATGGCTCCTGCAATGTATAAGAAATGTTCAAAGAACTTGGTTGCTAAACTTTGGTAGGTAGGATTTTCCTTCGCCAACTCCAACGACATGCGCATCATGTTCAACGTGAACATCGCCATCCAACTTGTACCATCGGATTGCTCTATATAACCACCCGTGGGCAACTGGGCACTTCTATCAAATACCCCAATGTTATCCATTCCCAAAAATCCTCCCTGGAAAATATTTTTGCCATCGGTGTCCTTCTTATTTACCCACCAAGTAAAATTGAGTAGCAATTTGTGGAATACTTCTTCTAGAAATTTTCGGTCACCTTTACCGCCCTGTATCTTCTGATCAATTTTGTAGACACGCCAAGTAGCCCAACCATGTACCGGGGGATTCACGTCACCAAATGCCCACTCATAGGCTGGCAACTGGCCATTCGGGTGCATGTACCATTCTTTTGTTAGCAA
>JABFSY010000163.1 GCA_013140395.1 Cyclobacteriaceae bacterium | reverse complement strand
GAGCAGTATTGCGAAGAAGGAATGACCGGCACTTACAATGCCTTTGAGCGCGATGGAAAAACAATTGCACACGGTGGTTACTCGTCCCAAATTGTAACCGATCAAAAATACGTGCTGCATATCTCTGAAAAATTAGATTTGAAAGCAGTAGCTCCGCTGTTATGCGCAGGCATTACCACTTATTCTCCGCTCCGGTATGCGAAAGTGGGCAAAGGGACAAAAGTAGGGATCATTGGCTTAGGAGGATTAGGACATATGGGATTAAAGTTTGCCGCATCGTTCGGAGCAGAAGTGACATTAATTAGTTCGTCTGCTTCCAAAGAAAAAGACGCAAAGCGATTGGGCGCTCATCACTTCCTCCTTTCCTCAGATGTAAAAGCAATGAAAAAATATAGCAGCTACTTTGATGTGTTGCTGAATACAGTGTCTGCTAATCATGACTATTCACCCTACTTGAAGCTACTTGACTTGAACGGTACCATGTTGATTGTCGGAATTCCTGCTCAGGCACCGGTTGTACGTCCATTTGATATTTTAACCAATCGCAGAAGCATTACTGGCTCTTCGATAGGTGGCATCAAAGAAACACAAGAAATGCTAGACTATTGTGCCGAGAAAAATATTGTGTCCGATGTGGAGTTGATCCCCATTCAGGAAATCAATGCTGCCTATGATCGAATGACGAAGAATGATGTGCGTTATCGTTTTGTGATTGACTTAAAGAGTTTGGGGTAATCTATATCAGACCTTATTCTTCTTCACCAAATATCCGAATAAAGCAGCTGTAAAGAACATGAATAGGCTGTACAAGGCAGCGGGTACACTCATAAGTGAATTGTTCAACACACTTAACGCAATGAAGATCGCCAGCGTACCATTGTGGATTCCTATCTCCATGCCAATGGCAATGGCTTGCTTCTTCTCCACTCGCCAAACTTGTGGAAGGTAATAACCTAGCCCCATACTCAACAGGTTAAATATTAATACGGGAATTCCGATTTCACCAAAGTGCGTAGTCAGCATAACCCGCTCGCGATAGAAAGCGGCCACAATTATTAAAAAAAGAAATACAGCCGAAAATATTTTTACGGGTTTATCCATCTTAGCCGCAAACGCTGGAAGCTTGCTTTTCAGAATCATTCCCAAGGTTACCGGTAATAATACAATCATAAATACTTCTACAACTTTTGTGAATTGCATCGGTACGTATTGATCAGAGGTCATAAAATAACTCAATGAAAAATTGACCACCAATGGAAGTGTAAACAAAGTAAGTACGCTATTGACTGCTGTTAGAGTAATGTTGAGCGCTACATCGCCATCCGAAAGGTGACTATAAAGATTGGCAGTTGCCCCGCCCGGTGATGCAGCTAACAACATGAGTCCAACGGCCAGTGCTGGTTCTAATCCAAATATCTTAGCAACAAAAAAACAAATAGCAGGTAACAACACCATCTGACAAAGCAATGCAATGGCTACTGCTTTTGGATACTTTATGACTCTCTTGAAATCATCGATCGAAAGCGCAAGACCCAAGCCCAGCATAATAATGCCTAAGGCTATCGGCAGCAGTGTCGTGCTTAAAAAATTTGATTGCATAAAATAAAGGTTAGTTCCTTTTCTCCTTGCCTAACTCTGGAAGAATGAAGCTATCTAAGGGACTAGGTAGCTTCATCGCTGCTTCTATGTCTTTCACGGTACGTGGCGCTAAAGCCGACAAATGCTCATATCCTTCTTTGGTAATCAGGTAGTCGTCCTCAATGCGCACCGCAATTCCCCACCACTTTTTATCACAGGGTGCACCTTCAGGTATGTAAATACCAGGCTCGATGGTGATGATCATATTTTCTTGCAACTTATCATACGTGCCTCTATCGTGTACATCTAACCCAATATGGTGACAACATCCATGCGGGTAGTACGTATTTTTTTCATCCAGACTTTTAATGATGCCTAACTCGACCAACCCTTTATTAACAGTGATGCGCGTAGCGTCTGTCAATTCTCGAAAGGAAGCGCCCGGTTTGCAGATTTTCATAGCTTCCTCTTGTGCCTTCAGCACCAATTCATAAATCTGCTTTTGTTCAAGAGAGAACTTTCCGTTAACCGGAATCGTGCGTGTGATGTCCGCTGTATAACCGCGATATTCTGCGCCCAAATCCATCAAGATCAATTCTTTGTTAGAGATGTTCGGCTTATAGTTATCAATATAGTGAAGGATGCATCCGTTGTGCCCTGCGCCTACAATGGAAGGATAGCCCAAATCTTCGGCCTGGTATTTTTTAAAAACGAATTCATGAATTCCCTGGATCTCTCGTTCACTCATGCCCGGTTTCATTGCCTTCATTACCTCCAATTGCCCCATGCAAGAAATCTGTACTGCTCGTTTCACCATGTTCAACTCTTCTGGTGTTTTGATACCGCGCAAGTCATCCATAATTGGATCCAGACCTGCCATATCTAAGTTATTCTTCGTTGGTTCCACCGCCAACGTAACGCCCTTTTTATCAGGATAATTTACTTTTGCTTTAAACTGAGCTTGTAAGTCAAAAAGGTCAGACGAGTCGCGCGGATCGTTGCGGACATCGTTGAAGAAATCGGTAAAAAGTATTTTGTCAAATTTCGCAAAATTGACATCGTAGCGTTTGAACTCGGTATTGTTAAACGCTTGCGAGAAGCCCAACACATCTTTCACACCTTTCTCGCCCAGTCTGCGACCAGTCCACATCTCTCGCTGTTCATTGCGGGGTTGGACAAATAAAATTTCATTGTATTGAGTCCCATTGTTAGCGGTTTGGTTGTCTTTAAAAATAAACAACACAGCATCCGGCTCTTTGTAGCCACTCAAATAGAAAAAATCAGGGTCTTGATGGTATATATAATCTACATCATTGGCACGATTGCGAACAGGGCTCGCAAAAAAAACCGCTACCGAATTAAGAGGTAACTTGGCACGTAGTTTTTCTCTTCTGTCTTTGTGAAATTCTTTGGTTAGAAAATCGGTTGGCAAATCTGAATTCTGTGCAACAAGCGGAAGCGCAAACCACAGCGCAATTACAAATAGTGAGTACTTCATATTGAAATTTAGTTTAATCGAAAAATAAACAATTGAACCCATACTTCCAGTTGCAATTACATAAAGACCGGAATTATGATTTCAGCGGCCAAGTAGCCGGAAAGGCTAAATTCGTTCCCTTTTGTGCAATTGCTGCCTGAAGGCCCATCGACTATTAGGAAATTAGAGTGACCTCCCGATTATTCTACTGAGTAGCTAGTCTCTACCTCCGAAAAATGCCTCTTCAGAATTCTCCGTCAAAAAAATCATTCGATGTTTGTTGTTGCCAGATACAATCATCATTTGACTCTGTGCCGGAGATGCGGGCTCTTCATAGAAGTAGTTTTTATTTTGTTCTCGTTCAAAAAATTGATTCCAATAGTCTGCCGTCCAGCCGTTATTTGGTTGAGCGAATCTGAAATACAAGTTTTTAAATTCACTTTTGGAAACTTGGATGTCCATTCAGGGTTTATCTATTTGATCAGTAACGCGATGTCAGGATCAGATTCCAAGTTATTCATTTGGCGCTGGATCCAATTTGAGCGCCTTTGTACATAGTTGGAAAGGGGTTTTATCAGGTACTTTTTAGGGTTCGGAAGTATGGCAGCAATCTGCGCGGCTTCGGTACGAGTTAATTTCTTGGCTGGTTTTTTATAATAGTGGCGACTGGCGGCTTCAATGCCAAAAATTCCTTTCCCC
>JABFSY010000119.1 GCA_013140395.1 Cyclobacteriaceae bacterium | reverse complement strand
GGAAATGTTGAGTCGATACTACCATAGTTTTTGGTTCTATGAAGCCAAGGCATTGCTAGACAATCAACTAGTCTATATCGAACTGGATAAAATATTTCGTCAAACGGATAATGGATTTATTTGCATACTCAACAATCTACGCAACAACGTCACCACAACTGAAGACATTGAAGTACTCAATCAACATTATATAACCTCAGACGAAATCAGCAGCCTAAGCGAAATAATTACACTAACTACGCACAACAACAAAGCCGATGAGATCAATCAGAGAGAGTTGTTTGCTGTCAAGTCAACTGCTCATTTCTTCGATGCGCATTTAGAAGGTGAATTTCCAGAAAGCATGTACCCGGTATTGCCAACGATTGAGTTAAAAGAGGGCGCGCAGATTATGTTCGTTCGCAACGATAACGAGAGTAAAATGTATTTCAACGGAAAGTTGGCATCCGTCAAAGAAATAAAAGGGGATGATGTGTGGGTGGAGATGGCCGAAAGCCACACTCGTTATAAGTTGAAACGCGAACGGTGGGAGAATAAAAGATACATGGTTCAGGAGGATAGCAAGGAGTTAGAAGAAGATGTGATTGGGGGGTTCGAGCAATTTCCAATTAAACTTGCGTGGGCCATCACCGTGCATAAAAGCCAGGGACTCACCTTTGATAAAGCCATTATAGATGTAGGGCAAGCTTTTGCCGATGGACAGGTGTATGTTGCGCTTTCTCGGTTGCGTTCGCTGGAAGGCCTCGTGTTACGTACACGAATCAACACATCGGTCATTAGCACCGATCAGCAGGTGGTGGCGTTTGTAAAAAGCAATCATCGTCCTGATCAATTAAGCGAGGTCATGAAGTCACGGCAACAACAGTTTATCAGGCTGTTGCTCGACAAAACATTTGATTTCACGACATTGATCAAAGACATTCGTTATGTCCAGAAAGAGCAAGGCGAAGAAGGATTTTCAGAAAAATCAATGAAACCTATGCTGGCTCAGATTATCGAGGCACTGGAAGCTGAGCAAATCAACACAGAGAGATTTCGAAGGCAATTAACAGAGTTGCTCAACGCAAACAATCAGTCCGGACTTGTAGAGCGCATCCGCAAGGGCAGCGACTACTACAAGAATCAACTTTGGCAAAACAGCAAATTACTGTTGCATCATCTGGAAGTGACACGCCAGCAAAAGCGAGTAAAAATCTACCTCACACAACTGACCGACCTCGATCAATCTTTAAGCAAAAAATTGGAAGAGGTTGACAAAGCCGTATTTCTGACAGAGTCAATCTTGAAGGGTGAAGATAAATTTGAGTTTAGTGCATTGAATAAAGAAAGATCCATTCAGCGGAACGCCATCTTGAGTGAGATTAGAAAAGAAGTCGAAAAGGAAATTCCGACTGCAGGCAAAAAGAAAGTGCGCAAAGAAAGAAAATCAAAAAAAGAGGACAAGCGGACTACCTACGATATCACCTTAGAATTTTTGAACAATGGACTAACGGTAGAGCAAATTGCCAAAGAGCGCGACTTGGTGGTGAGTACCATTGAAACCCATTTAGCGAAGGCTGTGGCCGAAGGACGTGCCGATATTTTCAAATTTATGCCCGAAGAAACAGTGATGGAGATCATCAATGTTCACCGCCAATTACCGGAAGGTTCTACGTCCAAGGATTTGTTTGACGCTATGAAAGGGAAATTTGGCTATGGGCAGTTGAGAGCTGTGATGGCGTATTCAAAAAATAAATAGCTTGTCACTGATGTTGGCAGTAACTCGGTTTGCTGCATGCCAGATCTTCTCAGCCTGCTTACCATTCTTGTCTTCAAGTATGACTGTGTACTCACCTTCGGCAAGATGACTGAAGTTGTATGGCCTGACGAATGACGAAGTGTTGAAAAGAACTTCAGAGAAAACAGCTTTATTTTTGCTATTAATGATCGAGAGTTTTACGGTTCCCACTATCGTGGTCCTGTAGTGGATGTTATAAACATTGACTTTCTCCGCGCTCTTTACGGTAAGTGAAGTAGGGCCGAAAGCAAACGTTCTTGAGATAAGTACAAAGAAGATGATAATGACAATAAGTACCGATTTCATAGCTGTTTTTTTTACGTCCTGTTTGCCACCTCAACTCGGGAGGTAGTCATTTATTGAACTTTAATCACCAAACGGAAATGCTTGTAAGAAGTTTATTATAGCCGACCAGATCAAATACGAAAACATGTAAATGGGAGGCGATAGCAGTATTTATCAAATGCAACTGGTAGAAGTACCCTATTTTATGGTTCAATTGAATTTAAAACAGAATAAAATTTTTTATAGGGAATCGACAATCAGTGAAATCAAATCCTAATCAGTAGAAAATACGAGGCATTAGCCTCGTTCACGCGATGTTTTGGTGATGGCAATAAGGGAAGGGACTCTCCAAAAAAAAGGCCACCCCGTTTTTCAGGGTGGCCTTGTTTATTTTATTATGAGCTGATTAAAACTTAACCGTCTTAACGTTTCCGTTGCTGGTAGTAACTTCAAAAGTGAATGCCGGTGAAGTCACTTGCTTTAAGTTGTAGATCAACGCATAGTTTCCGTTTACATTTAATATCTGGTCGTGTACAAGTTTACCATCGTGCGCATAGATTCTTACATCTACATTTTCTGAACCGTTGTTATAAACATTCAAGCGGTACTTGCCATCCTGATTGGCAACTGGTGAAACGCTTACGAAGCTGGTTACTTGGTTTACTGTGTAGCTGATTTTTTCAGATTGTTTGCCATTCTTGTCTTCAAGCACAACAGTATACTCGCCTTCATTCAATTGGCTGAAGTTAAACGGTCTTACAAAAGAAGAAGTATTGAAAAGCACTTCAGAATAAACTGCATTGTTCTTGCTATCGATGATCGAAAGTTTTACAGTTCCTTTTTCAGTTGTTCTGTAGTGGATGTTATAGACATTGATTTTCTCTGCGCTCTTTACAGTAAGTGAAGTTGGGCTGGCAGCAAAGGCACGTGAGATAAGTACTAGAGAGATGATGATGGCATTAAGTGTTGATTTCATAGTTGTTTTAGTTTGCGTCTGTTTTTTTTGACGATGCAAAGGTGAGGGTAGCAAGTCGTTGAACTTTTCCGAATTCAACCCAACGAAAATGCGTGTAAGAAAACGGTTATAATCTACCAGACAGAATATCGCCACATGATTGGGCTTCGTGGCGGTATTTGTTGAAGGGTGCCAGCACAAGCACCTTATTTTATCGCTTGATAACTTACAAATCGAAATATAATTTTGTTTAGTGGCTTATTTATAGGCCTGCGCAAACGGTTTATGAGGTAGAATGAGGGCATACAGAATATAAATGATGGTTCAGATAAAGGTCAATTTGGTTAAAAAGTGGCCATAAATCTCTTTTTTTCGCTTATCCTACATCACCTGAATTATAGGAAGAGTCTTTTGATGAAAATATTCTGATGAAAATCGGCTCAACGACTTCCTCAAAACAATCGCAGACTGACTTTATCCGTTATTCAGATTATTTTCTTTTCTTGTACATCTACTTTTTGAATGAACTCTATTTCCCTTTCGTCTTTCCTTCGCGTCACTTCTTATTGGTCTAAGCTGGCTGGGGTTTGGTGGCAGTTACTCCTGACGTTGGTGGTAATCTGGGGCGCAAGCAGCTGGCTGAAAAATGAATATGGGCAGGATGATTCTAACCTATGGTTAGTAATGAGCCTTTTTGGGCAGATAGTTAAATGGACGTTGGTCGGTCTATTATTGACT
>JABFSY010000366.1 GCA_013140395.1 Cyclobacteriaceae bacterium | reverse complement strand
CCTTTTTGTGTATCCACACTCACGCTTCCATCATCGTTTCGCGTACGCTCCCGGTTCTTAATGAATTCTCCTTCGGCATAGAGAAGCACGTCCCAGGAATCGGCCTTGTCTGCGCAGTTGATTTTCCCGGGCAGGAGCCAGGAACTTTCTGTAGAAGAACTGGTGCCAATGCCTGTGAGTAAGGTCAATGTGCTTTCAAAAAAACCTGACTTGCGTGGAATGAGACTTACAGCCTCTGGCTTTTCGCAGATAACTTCTACCTGTTTTAGTGCGTGATTGACCTGATACAAATCTTTACCGGATTTGGGTTTTATGACCGCTAAAGAATCGTACGTAGAAAGAACAGACTGAGCCTGAAGAGACGCTGCACTGAGTAGGAGCAAACATGCATACAAGATCTTTTGCATACCTGTGTGGTTGGGGTTTACGAAGTTAATGGATTGTTGCACATTTACACGAGCAAAATTCTGTTTTCCGGTTGTGCATCCTCCATTGTACCTTGTGTTCGTTATGTGGTCTTCCTACAATAAACAATTCGAAACCTACTTAAAACTAGAGCGCTCGCTTTCGAAAAACTCCATTGAAGCTTACGTACGCGATGTAGAAAAACTCGCACAATTTGTGGAGATGACCTTGCCTGGGACTCATGCCACTAAATTAAGCTATCCTCAGCTTCAGCAATTTTTACAATACTTGTCGGAATTAGGCATGAGTGCTTTCAGTCAGGCGCGCATTCTCTCGGGCATTAAAGCTTTCTATAAATTTCTGTTAACCGAAGAACTGATCAGCGATGATCCAACCACACTACTGGAAGGTCCGAAACTTGGCAGGAAACTTCCCGACACGTTAAGCATCGAAGAGATTGACAAATTATTAGCAG
The DNA here is from genome assembly GCA_013140395.1 of Cyclobacteriaceae bacterium. Taxonomy (GTDB): domain Bacteria; phylum Bacteroidota; class Bacteroidia; order Cytophagales; family Cyclobacteriaceae; genus ELB16-189. The sequence goes on along the minus strand of JABFSY010000366.1, from coordinate 2,877 downwards.
CCATCGACCTCTCTACTCCGGAAGGACAACGCAATCGCGCCATTCTGGAAGTGTTGTACAGTTGTGGCTTGCGTGTTTCCGAGTGTGTGGAATTGAAGCTCAACAACCTGTATCTGGAAACAAAAGCCGTGGGAATCATTCAGGTTATTGGTAAGGGGAATAAAGAACGCCTCGTGCCTATTGGCAAAGACGCGACCAAGTATCTTACTATCTACAAAGATCAGGTTCGACCCCTGGTGCCCGTTCAAAAAGGCTTTGAGAGTTATGTATTTTTGAATAGGAGGGGAAAGAAACTCACCCGCGTTATGATCTTCACCATCATTAAAAATTTAGCGAATGTCATTGGATTGAAAAAGACGATTAGCCCGCATACGTTTCGCCACTCTTTTGCGACTCATCTAATAGAAGGCGGTGCTGACTTACGAGCCGTTCAGGAAATGCTGGGCCACGAGTCCATCACCACTACTGAAATTTACACCCACCTCGACCGCGACTACCTACGAAGTGTCGTTCAGCAATATCATCCCCGCAGTTAGTGATAAGTTATTCGTTGTTAGTTATCCGTTATCCGTTGTTGGTTATCTTTGCGCCATGTACAAGTTGCTCATCCGCCCCATCCTCTTCTTATTCGATCCTGAGAAAGTTCATCACTTTACGTTCAATATCCTGAGAATCAAGGGAAGTATTCCCGGATTTAAATCACTGGTGTCACTGCTCTTTTCTTACGAAAACCCGAAACTGGAGCGCACACTTTTTGGCATCACCTTTAAAAACCCCGTTGGTTTAGCGGCTGGTTTCGATAAGGACGCGAAGCTGATTGATGAGTTAAGTACCTTCGGTTTTGGGTTTATAGAAATAGGTACGCTTACTCCTAAGGCACAACCTGGCAATGATAAGCCTCGTTTGTTTCGCTTACCCCAGGATCAGGCCATCATCAACCGCATGGGTTTTAATAATGGTGGAGTAGTGGAAGCAGTAGAGCGTTTGAAGAAAAGAACCTCCTCCGTCATTGTAGGAGGTAACATTGGCAAGAACAAACTTACGCCCAACGAAAATGCTTTCGATGATTACGCCTTGTGTTTCGAAGCCTTGTACGAGCATGTGGATTACTTTGTCATCAACGTAAGTTCGCCTAATACACCTGGCCTTCGCGAACTGCAAGAGAAGGAGCCGTTGCGAAAGTTATTGTCTTACGTAAAAGGATTGAGTGAAGCGAAACCCTTATCCAAACCGATTCTCTTAAAGATTGCGCCTGATTTAACAACGAGTCAATTGGATGATGTGATCGAGATTTTGAAGGAAACAAAAACAGACGGCATCATTGCCACCAACACGACCATCTCAAGAGAGGGTTTAACGACATCATCTGAAGCAGTTCAAAAAATTGGTGCAGGTGGTTTGAGTGGTAAACCCCTTACGAAGCGTTCCACCGAAGTTATTTCTTATTTGCGAAAGCAGTTGGGCACAAGCTATCCGATTATTGCTGTTGGCGGCATTATGTCCCCTCAAGATGCCCTCGATAAGTTGAATGCCGGTGCTGATCTCATACAGTTGTACACAGGCTTTATCTATGAAGGTCCTTCCATCGTCAAGAGAATTAACAAGGCTTTGATCAATCAGTAAATTTTACCTTATCTGAATCAGGCAGTTTATAGAGTTGTTTTGGTACAAGAGTTTTTATTAAAGGGACTTCTGTTCTATTTTTACCAAGGCCACCTCCATTCTCTATGTTTAAAAAATCAGTACTCATCCTCCTACTGACCATCACTTTACTTGTATCCCTCCCTATAACTTCTGTCTATTCCCAAGCACAAAAGCCAAAGATTGGACTTGTGTTAAGTGGTGGTGGAGCAAAGGGTATTGCGCATGTGCGCATATTGCAGGTACTCGATTCTCTTGGCATCGTTCCTGATTATATTGCAGGCACGAGTATGGGCTCGGTAGTAGGAGCTTTGTACGCTTCTGGTTATACAGGCAATCAGATAGATTCGCTCACAAAACTCATAGAGTGGCATACGTTATTTTCTAATTCGTTAACCTTCCGTGAAATTAATATTGAAGAGAAGGATGAGTTTGGTCGCTACATCTATGAGTTGCCATTAAAAGACCTGAGTCCTCAGTTTCCACTGGGTTTAGTGGAAGGACAACACATCGAAGAGCTGTTGGCTACCTTGTTTTTTCCTGTAAATGGCATCACCGATTTCAATAAATTACCCACACCCTTTTTGTGTGTAGCCGCTGATATTGTAAAAGGCGAACCTGTTATCCTGAATAAAGGAAGTCTGGCTGCGGCCGTGCGTGCGAGTATGTCCATTCCTACAGTTTTTTCACCGGTGCGTATCGATGGTAAGCTGCTGGTGGACGGAGGTGTGTTCATGAATTTGCCTGTCACCTATTGCCGCGATATGGGTGCCGATTACATCATTGCAGTGGATGTGGGAGGCGGACTCTACAAAGAAGAAGAGCTGGCTTCAGCCGCTACCATGTTGGTGCAGACTACTTTTCTCGCAGGAAACATTAGTTACCAACAAGAAAAAGCAAAGAGCGATATTTTTGTAGACGTGGTAAAGCATCTTCATTCCGGAACCATGGATTTTGAGGATGGAGTATCCATCATGCAAAGTGGTGACAAGGCCGTGAAGGAATCCATGAAGGATCTGGTGGATTTATCAAAACGCATGAAAGTATTTCCCAAGCGCCAGGTGAAGCGCATTAGCTATGTGCAGAATAAATACCGCTTGCAAACTATTGAATTGGATGGTATCAGTGAGGGTAATAAAGAATTTGTGCTGAACCGCTTTGGATGGAAGTCTGGCGACTTAGTAAACCGCGACCAGATAACAGGAAGTGTGCATAAACTATTGGGAACCCGATTGT
>JABFSY010000085.1 GCA_013140395.1 Cyclobacteriaceae bacterium | reverse complement strand
GTTCTACTGTGGCTTGAAGATTTAGTTCGTCTATTTGGATGATTTTGTTAAATCTCTCCATCGAAATGACGACTCCTTTTTATTATTGGCAATGCGCCACCGCTTAATCCTGTTCCAGCACCCCTTGGGGTAGTGGGAATTTTATAGTGATTGCAGATTTTTAATAACTCACTGACTTCTGTTGTGTTGGCAGGGCGGAGAACGACATCCGGCATGAACTGGTAGTCTTCTGTTTTATCATGCCCATAATCCGTCCTTCGTTCTGTATCTTCGATCACGTGAACTTCGCCCACGATAGACTTAAACTTAGCAATGATTAAATCTTCCATTGGTATTGTTTCTGTTGCCTCCATTTCTTTAACGTATGCCATGAATTACTAACTTTGATTGCAATATGAATGTTTTAGCAGACCGCAAAATTAGGCAATTAACTTTTCAAAGACTTGGGATTTTTGCCTTGATTTTGGCGCTGATAAGTGGCTGCGCAGCTTCGAGAAAGGCCAAAATACGCGACAAGCAAGTAGACGCAGTAATTCAAGCAGCAAGAGCCTTCACTGGAACGCCTTACAAATGGGGAGGTACAACTCGCTCCGGTATCGATTGCTCGGGTTTGACCACGAATGCTTATCGAAAAATTGATTTGACTCTTCCCCGAACTGCGGATGCACAAGCGTTGGTAGGAGAGAAAATTAAAGTAAAAGACCTGCAACCCGGTGATCTTGTTTTTTTTGCGACAGGAAGGAAGAAAAGAGAAATTACCCATGTGGGCATTGTAACTGCCATAAAAGGAAAAGAAGAAGTTAAGTTTATTCATGCGTCTACCTCGTTGGGTGTGGTAGAAACTAATTTGTATTCGGATTATTACATTAAGCGATTTCGGTTGGCAAGAAGGATATTAGATTAGCAATTATTACATGAAAACATCTCGTAGGAAATTTCTACAAATGAGTGTCACTGCTGCGGCATTACCAATTTCTTCTTCGCTGGCGAATACCCTAGTCGATTCAAAACCCATTGTAATCTCTACCTGGAACTTCGGTTTGCAAGCCAACGTGGAGGCATGGAAGATTTTAGCAAAGGGCGGAAGGGCTTTGGACGCTGTGGAGGCTGGAGCAAGAGTTCCAGAGGGAGACCCTAAGGAAACATCGGTGGGTTTAGGCGGCTTGCCTGATCGAGATGGCAAAGTGACATTGGATGCCTGTATCATGGATGAGAATGGTAATATAGGATCAGTCGCATTCTTAGAGCATATCGTTCATCCGGTGTCGGTCGCGCGGATGGTGATGGAAAAGACACAGCACGTGATGTTAGTAGGAGAGGGTGCACTTCAATTTGCGCTCGCCAATGGATTCAAAAAGGAAAAATTGTTGACCAAAGAATCGGAGCTAGCTTGGAAAGAATGGTTGAAAGAAGGTAAGTATAAGCCTATTGCTAATATTGAAAATCATGATACGATAGGGATTCTGGCTTTAGATGAAAATGGAAATCTTTCAGGTGCATGCACTACCAGTGGAATGGCTTACAAAATGCGCGGCAGGGTAGGCGACTCACCCATCATTGGAGCAGGATTGTATGTAGACAATGAAATTGGTGCGGCCACGTCAACAGGTGTTGGTGAAGAAGTCATCCGGATTGTGGGTTGTCATTTGGTCGTTGAGCTAATGCGACAAGGCAATTCACCCGAACAAGCGTGTCAACTAGCAGTCGAAAGAATCATCCTGAAAAATCCGGAGAAGGCAAAGACGATTCAGGTTGGTTTTTTAGCCTTGAGCAAAAATGGAGAATATGGAGCGTATTGCCTACAGAAGGGTTTTACGTATGCTGTGCATGACACAAATGGAAATAAACTTCATCAGTCAACTAGTAAATTTTGAGCATGACCGTTGAAGTTGTTGTCTATAACATTGAGTCGGCATTGAAAGCCCAAGAAGGTGGTGCCGATCGGATTGAATTGTGCGATAATCCGAGCGAAGGCGGAACCACTCCTTCCTTTGCTACGATTGAAGCGGTCCGCCAAAATGTAAGCATGGATGTATACGTCATGATCCGTCCTCGAGGGGGTGATTTTTTGTATTCCAATTACGAATTCCATTCCATGAAGCGCGACATATCGCAATGTCAGAAGCTAAGCGTAGACGGAGTTGTACTTGGGCTTTTGAACCCGGATGGTACAATCGACAAAAAAAGATGCAAAGAGTTGATTGACAAAGCCCGTCCGCTGAAAGTTACGTGTCATCGTGCTTTTGATATGACGCGCGATCCATTTGCAGCATTAGAAGATTGTATTGAAGTGGGCTTCAACCGAATTTTGACAGCAGGGCAACAAGCAAAAGCATCACAAGGAGCCGAACTGATTGGCCAACTGATTGAAAAAGCCAATGGGAGGATTGCTATTATGCCTGGTTCGGGTGTCAATGAAGAAACAGTCGAAGATATCATCCGAGAATCCGGAGCAAAGGAAATCCATTTCTCCGCCACCGCTTTTAGGCAAAGCGGTATGACTTTCAAGAGTCAGCAAATAGCTGGAATGGGATCGGACGAGGGGAGTGAGTTTAAAGTGCGGACAGTAGATCCGGAACGTGTGAGAATAATTCGGAAGTTGGCAGAAACAGCTAAAGGTTTGCGCCTTTCTTAAATTGAAATATATTTGCAATCCTTTTGGGGGATTAGCTCAGCTGGCTAGAGCGCTTCCATGGCATGGAAGAGGTCATCGGTTCGACTCCGATATTCTCCACTTAAAGCTGGTCTATCGATCAGCTTTTTTACTTTCATCAAGCCATCACCGCCACCATTTTCAAAATCTCCTTGCCTAGCTCAACATTGCCTTTGAAGTTGATTCTCTTTTCTGCCTCCTCTTGGCTTAGTCCCTTTGTAAAGAGCTTCCAGGCATCTTCTTGCCTTATCTCCACTTGAGCAGATGGATTGGAAATTTTGTTCTCGACAAACTTCCAGTTTTGCTTTGCATATTCGATCTCCCATTTCCCTCCGCCATCACCCGTAATAACTACTTCTATTGAAGATCCATTACTTGCTTTCACATTTCGATAGGTGTGTGGCAATGCCATCATAAACGTCTGTATAAGTGGGAAGTATAATTCTCTTTCCATCAGGCCACCTACCCCAACCGCCTCCCGGATTTGTTTTTGGTGATGCCATTTTTCGGTGTATTCGCGGGCAATATGAAACCAATTTTCGGATTCTGTCTCTCCAGCCCATGCAACAGCCCACTCGGCTTTTTCAAAAGGATTGAGCAGTACCAAATATTGCCTGTACTCTTCGCCAGAACTTGCGAGCATATCAACGAGCACTTTTGGACTCACTCTCTTGTAGGCCCTTACCCAATCAGCGTTCAATCGGTTTAGGTAAGCAACCATGCCATGATAGGTATCAACGCCTTCAGGCTTTTCACCATAGAACTTATCGCGCAGCATAGACAAAGTCCTCAGGTTGCCGTCCAACAAATGTGCAGCAATATCTTTTACTGTCCATTGGCCTGCCATGGTAGGTCTCGCCCAATCTTCGGATGTCAACGAGTTAAGTAGCTCGATCAGTTTTTGATCAAGGATTTGAAAAAGATGAATGGTTTTGATCGGGATAATCACGCTCAATACAAAAAAAGGGTAAGCCTACCTCTGAGTTGAAATGGACTAGGCCACTTTCTGAACGGGAAAGATACCAACATTTATCATCTCAGTATGTCGGATCACAGAAATGTCAATCATAGTCAGTATTTCTTTTTTCGTGAGTTCCTTAAACAGCTGATTAAG
>JABFSY010000052.1 GCA_013140395.1 Cyclobacteriaceae bacterium | reverse complement strand
TGTATAACGATTTGAATTTTATGAATCGCTGTAATGCGACCTTGTATGCCGAATATCCGAAACTTACGATTTTTGGTGAGTTATGGGTGCATGGTGTACCGTCACAATCCTATTTCGTGGAGAACAAAGTAGACGCATCATTCAAAAGCAATTTACAAGGGGCAACGGATTTTCAAACTCGTGACTACGGTATTATACCCGCTTTAACTCAACCTTTTGGCTGGACTGAAGGTGTAAATAAGTTGTATACTACGCTTGCGTTTGATTACCTGTACAAAGATGCCTCCCGTAATGTTCTGTTTTTGGATAATCACGATGTAAGTAGATTTTTTTCAGTGGTAGGAGAGGATGTAGCAAAGCAAAAAATGGGAATTCAATGGTTGCTAACGTGCAGAGGCATTCCTCAGATGTATTATGGAACTGAAATTATCATGAAGGGTTTTACTAATCCGGATGGTTGGGTGCGATTGGATTTTCCGGGTGGCTGGACTGGCGATAAGAAAAATGCATTTACAGGCGTAGGCTTGACGGATAACGAAGTTTCCGTCCAATCTTTGGTAAAGACATTGGCGAATTACAGAAAGCAATCATCGGCACTAAAAACAGGTAAGATGATGCAATATGTCCCGAAGGATGGGTTGTATGTCTATTTCCGTTATGATGATCAACAGACGATCATGTGTGTGATGAATACTGGCGAGAAAGAAATGGAAGTCAACTTTGAAGACTATAGCGAGCGCACTGCTGGTTTTTCTAAAGCAAAAGATGTCCTTAGTGAGAATGTTTTTGATTTGACGAGCAAGGTGAAAATCCCCGTCAAGACCATGTGGGTATTAGAATTGAAAAAGTAGCATCTTTTAAAGGCATTTAAGAGCTTCAAATTCCAAAATAGCTTCTGTCAATATAGTGCCATTCTATTCAATTAAGTTGAATTTTGGGTGACGCATTCAATCTAGCTTTGTTAAAAACAAAAATAGATATGAAAGTCCCTGATTCAATCTTGAAATTTTTAGATGAGCCTTATCTGTTAACAGCCGATCAGGTACCTTTCTACCAAAAAAATAGGTATATCAAACTAAAACAAGTGTTGAATGAAGAGACGCTTAGTTTCTTCAATCAAGCCATTACCCGGTGCGTAGTCCAAATGAATACAGTGGATACGCCTATCGAACAGAGAAGCACTTATGGAAAGGCATTCTTGCAACTTTTCAATTTATGGCGTGAAGATGAAATAGTGAAGCAACTGATATTCAGCAAGCGACTGGGGAGAATAGCAGCCGATTTGATGCAGACGCAGGGTGTGAGAGTTTACCACGATCAAGCGTTGTTTAAGGAAGGAGGGGGTGGCATTACCCCGTGGCATGCCGATCAGTATTATTGGCCATTGGAAACCGACAAAACAGTGACAGCTTGGATGCCTTTACAGGCTACGCCTTTAGAACTTGGTCCGCTGGAGTTTAGTGCTGCAAGCCATCAGATTGTGGAAGGGCGAGAACTTGAGATTGGAGATGAAAGTGAGACAGTCATCCAGCAAAAACTTCGTGTAACTGACTTTAAGCATGTAATTGAACCGTTTGATGCCGGAGAGATTAGTTTCCATTCGGGTTGGGTTTTTCACCGCGCAGGTGCTAACACAACAGCTCAAACGCGCAAAGTAATGACGATCATTTACATGGATAAAGATATGAAGCTGAAGAATCCTGAAAACAAGAACCAAATCAACGATTGGAATACATGGTGTCCAGGTGCGACTGTTGGAGAGGTCATCAATAGTCCTATTAATCCAATACTCTTTCAGCGCTCGAATTGATGCAAATTAATTTTGTGTGCCCTTATTGGGGTAAAGAGGGAACCTTGGCTTCTGATTTTCTTAGGAGCGTACTTCAAGAAGATTATGACGGTGTGGAGATTAACATGCCTGATGAACCGGATTTTATAAACGAGTTTCAGGTTGAACTAGACTATGTGCGCAAGACTAATGATCGCTTTATCTTCATTGCACAGCAAGTACTTCCTTTGCGACCAGAAAGTGTCAGTGATTATATCAATCGGTTGAAAAGGCGTCTTGTAAATTTAGTAGAGCTAAAGCCGAATTTTATCAACAGCCATACCGGGAAAGACTATTTTTCAGTTGACGATAACTGTAGAATTATAGAACTAGTTGAAAACATTTCGCAAAAGTCAGGAGTTCCAATTTTGCATGAAACTCATCGTGGACGTTTTACTTTTCATGCCGCTTCTTTGCTTCCCTACCTGGATCGTTTTCCAAAACTCAGATTGACAGCTGACTTCTCTCATTGGTGCACAGTTTCCGAAAGTCTTTTGGACGATCAGCAAGAGATACTTGAGAAAGTGATTCCTTTCGTTCACCATCTGCATGCCCGCGTGGGCTATGAACATTCACCACAAGTAAATGATCCTTTTGCTCCTGAATGGAAGTCAACTTTCGATACATTCGTAGGCTGGTGGAAGAAAGTTATAAAAGCCGGAAATGTTACAGAAGACTTTTTTACGATTTGCCCTGAATTTGGCCCTGCACCCTATATGCCGACAATGCCATTCACACAAAAGCCGTTGGGCGACCAATGGAAAATTAATGTGAGAATAAAAGATTACTTACAACATGAATTTGACTCTCGTTACTAGTTCTAATTTGAAGAATGCAAGTCAAAATAATTTTCCGAACAAATTCAGAATGTACAAAAAGCGGATGAGTAAATTAGGAAAAGGAATTTTGTTGTCTTTTGGATTAATCGTTTTGTTTCTTGCTTGCCGGAATCAAACTAGTGGTCCCAAGGATTTAACTCAATTTGTCAATCCATTCATCGGTACCGAGGGAACGGGTCATACCTTTCCCGGCCCTTGTTTGCCGTTTGGCATGGTGCAACCGGGACCGGATAATAGAGATCAGGGTTGGGACTACACCAGTGGATATCAATATCAGGATTCAACCATTATTGGATTTTCTCAGACTCGTGCCAATGGTACTGGCATAAGTGAATTTGGGGACGTGCTCTTGCAGCCAGTTACAGATTCCCGGACAGAGAAATTTGGTGGGGGATATCACAAACAATCCGAACGTGCAACGCCCGGTTATTATTCTGTTACACTACGAAATCAAGTCAAGGTAGAGTTATCTGCCAGCGAGCGAGTTGCCTTTCATAAATACACATACCCCAGCAATAAGGCAAAGCTTTTGGTCGATCTACAACACGGTCTTCGATTTCTTACCGACTCGCTAGTGCTAGAGAGTACCGTAACGATCAACAGCCAAAATAGAATTTCTGGATATTGTCACACTAAGAATTGGGTCGATAGAAAATATTTCTTTTCAATTCAGTTTGATCAACCCTTTATCGCCAGTACTGAATTGATTAAGAAGCCCAAGGAGAAAGCGCCAAGATATATTTTAGAATTTGAACTAAAAGACAGAATACTTAAAACGAAAGTTGCATTGTCTACGGTAAGTGTAGAGGGTGCAATAGCAAATCTAAAGGCTGAAATTGCTGAATGGGATTTTGAAGGGACTGTAGCACAAGCCAAACGAAAATGGAATGAATATTTATCTCGCATTGAAATAGACGCTGATCAAAAGCAAAAAGAGATTTTCTATAGCTGTATGTATCGATTGTTTATTCAGCCTTCCAACATTGCGGATGTGGATGGAAAGTATCGAGGAGCCGATGATGCCATTCATCAAGCTGAAAACAATCAGTATTACTCTACTCTTTCCTTGTGGGACACCTACCGAGCAGCGCACCCATTATAC
>JABFSY010000180.1 GCA_013140395.1 Cyclobacteriaceae bacterium | reverse complement strand
GGTATCCTGGCAATCGAGCCCTGAGGGAACACGCCTTTTTATTAACTTACCGCTTTAGCAACCCATGGAAGAGGAAACAAAAAGCGAAGAAACCCCGCCTGTTATTTCGAAAATAAAGATAGGACTAGTAGATGACCCTCAACTGTTTAGGAAGTCGTTGATGCTGTTGTTGTCCAGCTTTAAAAACACGGAGGTGGTAATGGATGCTACCAACGGCATCGACCTGCAAGAAAAATTAGCACAGGCCACAATAATACCCGATGTGATGCTCATTGATGTGTCGATGCCACAGATGGATGGCCCGCAAACGGCAGAGTGGTTGCACCAAACTTATCCTGCTATTCGCAAAGTGGCGTTGTCGATGGACGACAAAGAAGAGACAGTTATCAAAATGCTGCGGGCAGGTTGTTGCTCCTACTTGTTTAAAGACATTCATCCGAACGAACTGGAACATGCGCTGGATGAAGTACATCGATTTGGTTATTACAATCCAGCCATCAGCTATCAGAAGTTGATGGACTCTGCTCAGGCGTCTGATTCCTCTATGCACTTAACCGAAAAGGAATTGTACTTTCTGAAACTGTCATGCAGCGACTTGTCCTACAGGGATATAGCCTCGATTATGAACTTGAGTGAACGTACCATCGATGGGTATCGCGCCACCATGTTCACCAAACTAAACGTGCAGAGCAGAACGGGCATGGCGCTGGAGGCCATCCGCAAGGGATTTGTTAAACTGTAACTAAGCAGTTCTGGGTGGTAGGCCTCTTCTGGCATTCACCAGACGGGCTGTCAACTCAATTTCATCAAAATCAACATCCGTTCTTTTCAAAGAATAAAGCAACAGTCGCACCTCACGGGGATGAATAGAAAAGTCTGATTCGGAGAGCCTATAGAGGTGAACGAGCGCACATAACCTTTCTTGTTCTGAACAAGTGTTCAGCAAGTCGATACCATCCTGATAAAGATCCCTCTCTGTTTTCTTGGCAATGGTTTTCCGAAAAGCAGAGAATGTTTCTTCCGGAATGTTTTCTTCCTTTCGAATTTCCTCTAATGCTTTTAGTTCGCGTTCATCTACCACACCGTCTACGTTCATCAACAGATGTGCAAAGAGCAATAGCCCCTGGTGGTAGATGGAATGGGTGGGTTGAAAATAAGTTGCGTTCATTCTAGATTCAGGTTTTGCATTTCAGTCACCTCTTCCATCGTCAATAAGTTCGCGTTCATCAAATTAAGCAGTCGAACGTGATCGGCTGTTTCGTTTCCCTCTGCCAGCAAAATAACAGGTGTCTTTTTGTTGACTGAGAAGTTGCGTATGGATCGCACCATTTCGATACCGGTAACCACCGGCAAGTCAAGGCCGCAAAGAATGAGATCAAAGTGTTCAAGACGGCAGCACAACAGCCCATCCAATCCTGACGTGCAAGATCGAATGTACCATTGCGACAGCTGTGCTTTGATGCTCTCTAAAACGACCTCGTTCCGGTGGACTACCAATACCTTCATCCTAATTAACCTTAAACCGAAAGCAAAGGTGGAACGCTAGCGCCTATCTGCGCAACGGGGAAAACCACGTATTTCATACGGGGAAAACCACGTATTTTCACTTTTTTCGTCCAAGAAAGGGCTTCCACTTATCTTTACGACCATTTAAAAATGGACCGAATGAGCAAATCCAAACTTACCCAGAGCGTCCATGCAGGCGCAACCTGCGATAGAACTGGACTGCAAGGGAGTTTATCCACCCCATCGAAAAGTCAACAAATGAATCAACGAGTTAACGATGAATACTATTCAAATTAGAGAGGCTACAGAGCATGACATTCCATCGATTATTGATTTCCAATTGAAGATGGCGTTGGAAACAGAAAACATAACGTTGAACATAGCCACTCTTTCACAAGGAATACAGCGATTGTTCAAAGACTCGTCCAAAGGCAGATATTATGTAGCTGAAGAAAATAGCGAAGTGATCGGTTGTCTCATGACTACCTACGAATGGAGTGACTGGCGCTGCGGAACGGTGATTTGGATTCAATCTGTCTACATCCCGGAAGCTCATCGCAGCAAGGGAGTTTATAAAAAATTGTATCAACACATTCAGCACGTGGTAAATACTGAACCTGATTGGCGTGGCATTCGTTTGTATGTTGATAAAACCAACCAGTCTGCGCAGAAAGTGTATACTCGTTTGGGTATGAATGGTGAGCACTACCAGGTATTTGAGTGGATGAAGATTGATTGAGACCGTCATCGCGAGTACCCGGGTGGAAGGCGTGATGGGACGAAGCGATCCCCATTTCGAAGCTGCAGTCTCAATGCCGGAGATTGCCTGCCTGTCCGGCTAGGCAGGCTTTGCCCCCCGCACAAAAAACCTTCGCTCGATGCTCGCAATGACGTAAAGTGAAACCGTCATTGCGAACACCTGCCGTGGCAAGCGAGGTGGCGTGAAGCCTGCCTAGCCGGACAGGCAGGCAATCCTCCTTCCGCAACGTCATCGCGAGTACCAGCGATGGAAAGTGAAGAGGTGCGAAGCGATCCCCATTTCGAAGCTGCAGTCTCAATGCCGGAGATTGCCTGCCTGTCCGGCTAGGCAGGCTTCGCCCTCCCACAAAAAGCCAACACTCGATGCTCGCAATGACGTAGAGTATTGGGGATTGCTTCGTAGCTTGCAGCCCCGAGTTGAAGTACTATTTCATGCCCACAGCTGTTGCAAAAAAGATAAAAGATATTTCCGGCCACGATTTCATAGAAATCATTGGGGCACGCGAACATAATCTCAAGAATATAAGTGTGTCCTTTCCGCGCAACAAACTGGTGGTCCTTACCGGTATTAGTGGAAGTGGTAAATCGTCCCTTGCGTTTGACACGATTTATGCCGAAGGACAACGCAGATACATGGAGAGCTTTTCGGCCTACGCGAGAAGTTTTATGGGGAACCTCGAGCGCCCGGACGTAGACAAAATCAACGGTCTTAGTCCGGTCATCTCTATTGAACAAAAAACCACCTCGCGCAATCCGCGATCTACCGTTGGAACGGTAACTGAGATTTACGATTTTCTCCGTTTACTTTTTGCAAGAGCAGGTGAAGCCTTTTCGTATCAAACAGGAGACAAGATGGTGCGCCAAAGCGAAGAGCAAATATTGGATGCCATAATTTCTAATTTCAACAACAAGAAGTTAATCATTTTGGCACCCGTGATCAAAGGAAGAAAGGGTCACTATCGCGAATTGTTTGTTCAGATCAGGAAGCAAGGCTATACCAAAGTGCGGGTAGATGGTGAAGTGGTAGATATCACCGCCAAAATGCAGTTAGACCGTTTCAAGATACATGATATTGAAATGGTGATTGATCGCATTGTGCCTACAGCAACGGATCGGTATCGCATCAGTCAGTCGATCAATACAGCTTTAAAAGAAGGCAAAGGGGTGATCATGGTACAGGAAGAGAATGGGAAGGTGCACCACTTCTCAAAATTCCTGATGGATCCTAAAACAGGTTTATCGTATGATGAGCCTGCGCCCAATAATTTTTCATTCAATTCTCCCTATGGAGCTTGCCCTACCTGCAACGGCTTGGGACAAATCGAAGAGATCACCGAAGCATCTGTGATACCCGATAAGAAGTTGAGTATAAGTCGGGGTGGCATTTTACCACTTGGAGAATACCGCGACATCTGGATTTTTAAAAAATCGAAGCAATTTTAAAACGAAATAAACTCACGCTTACTACTCCTATCAAGGATATCCCCAAAGAAGCACTTCACGTT
>JABFSY010000325.1 GCA_013140395.1 Cyclobacteriaceae bacterium | reverse complement strand
AAAAAGAGCCCACAACTTAGAGCCGGAAAAATTTCCTTCCATGAAATGTCGTGAGTGAATAAATAGAGAGCACCCATGACCCCGACCAACCCGAAAAAGATCAGCACTGACAGATCACCCAAGCCAATGTATCCATAAGGACGTTTGCCCACTGTATACCCAATAGCCGCCAGGATACTCAACAAACCCAATCCGAAAAACAAAAGTGTCCCCTGCCAATTTGAACCGAAGGATAACCACAACAGAAAAATGCCGCTTGCCAAACTGAGTATTGAAGAAATGACCACTGCCATTCGCATGTTCTTCAATGAAATGACACCTGATTGAACGGCTCGCTGTGGCCCTTTTCGATCCGCATGGTCTGCTCCGTTCACGGAATCTCCATAGTCATTGGCAAGGTTTGAAAGTACCTGAAGAAAAATAGTGGTGAGACAACAAAACGAAAAAATCCATCCATCAAACTTGCCCGCATCTGCCGCCAAAAAACCGCCCATGCCAATACAGGAAAGCGACAAGGGAAGTGTGCGCAGTCGAAAAGCATTTAACCAAGTAGAGATAGTCATAAGAATTTATCGGTCGTAAATATACAATCGATCTATGATACAGAAATAATGGTTTGTTTTTGATTATTAAAGCTAAAGAACTCTCCAGCGCATTTGTGAAGCAACAACTGCCCGATAGGCGACTGCGTGGAAATTGCAATGTAGGACTCCCCTCCTATTTCTAACTTGCCTGCACCAATAGAAACGTAAAACTTATTCCTATCGGTCACCACCACACTTCCTAACGTGACCCGTTCTGCGATTGTGCTGTGCTTGATTTGACTAAGCACGATTAGCATTTTTTTATTTTCCTCCACTTGCGTTGCCGCTTTATCTCGCTCGAGTTGAGCCATGGCTCTGCCTGTTTCATATTTGTCGCCTGCGCTGCTTTTCTCTTCCTGATTGGCCGATTGCTGCGCAGCATCCATTGCCTGCTGTGCAGTAGCCAATCTATGCTCTACCATTTTTTGGCACTGCATCCAAAGTTGTTCCCTCAAGTGGTTCATTAAATAGTCCCGTTTATCAACACTCCATTTTCTATAACCCCAGGATAACTTTTAATTTGGCATAGCCCGTTTTGCTAACTGGAATCTGTTGGCCATTTCGAAGGATGGCCAAATGCGTTTCCTTTTGATACGGTTCGATCTTTGTAATCTGATTGATCGCCACAATGTAGGAACGATGCACCCGAACGAATTGAGTCTGATCAAGCGATTGCTCGTAAAAGTTCATTGTCTTGTTCTTTAAAAAGGAGCCCTCCGATGTGGTGATCTTTACAAAATCGTCATCAGCCTCGATAAACTGAATATCATGAACAGGAATAATCTTCACTTTGCTGCCGGTCTTTACTACTATCCGATTTTGTTGCGCTGTGGTCGTGGACATCTCGTTCAGCACTCGCTCCATCGGATCAGGACTTGTGGGCGCCAATTTACTTTTCCACTTAAGTATCGCTGAGTGAAACCGCTCTTCCGCCACCGGTTTCAACAAATAGTCCACTGCGTTGGCCTCAAAGGCTTTGATGGCAAATGAATCATAGGCGGTAATAAAAATCACAGATGGCTTTTGATCAACTAACTCTAACATCTCAAAGCCATTGATCTTGGGCATTTGAATATCCAGAAATAGCAAATCCGGTTGATGCTGCTGAATGGCTTTTACCCCTTCAAATCCATCACCACACTCCTGCATTACCTCAATTTCAGGATAGGCTTTCAAATAAGCTTTGATGATCTCTCGGCTCAACGGCTCATCGTCAATGATTATCGCTTTGCTCATATTTTTTCTGGCAGCGTAAGTTGCACGGTAAAATGATTTTCTTCAATAGTTGTAGCCAATAAATCATTTCTCGCATAAAGCAAGTAAAGTCTTCTCTTGAGACCGTTTAGCCCAAAGCCACTTCCCTCTGCGGGTTGCATATCGGCATCAAATGGATTAGAGATGACAATCTGGAGGGAATCACCAATCCGTTGGGTCTGCATTCGAATAACAACACTATCCGTGGTGCCATACAACCCAAACTTAATGGCGTTTTCTACCAAGGGTTGAATCAACAAAGGTGGAATCAACCAAAGCTTTATTTGTTCGTCACATTCTATTTGCACATCCAGTCGATGACCGAAACGTACTTTTTCAATGGAGAGGTACAACTGCAGATAGCCCAACTCTTGATCGAGTGTAATCCAATGTTCGTCTGCTCTCTTGAGAGTTGTCCGCAAAAAATCTGAAAGCTGCTGTACCATGTCACGCGCTTTTGATGGGTTGACTAAAATCAGTGCGTTGATAGAATTTAAACTATTGAATAGAAAATGTGGTTGTAGCTGCAACTGTAATTTTTGAAGTTCAGCATCGCGCATCATTACCTCGTTGGTTGTTTGCTGACTGACGGACTCTTGAAGTTCCTTCATTTGCTTGAAAAACAAACAGGCCATGCCGTAGCCGAAAGTAATCAGAAATGTGACGGCAAGACGAATGGGAATGGCTTGAAGATTGAATTGGCTATACAAGTCGTTGCCATTGGATAGTTTAATATAAACTTGTTGCGCTACCCATTGGCATAGAAACGCTACCACAAAACTTAGTCCCACCACATATTGGTACTTGCTGGCTTTGGGGGTGTACCGATTCAATATCGTTTCCAAAAGAACCACGGAAAAACCTGCACAGACCACCGAGACAAGTGAATCTATCGCAGCCGTTTTTAAGTCGAAACCAAACCAATTGACGAGCACCGCGATATTGGCTAAGCCCCACATCGCACCAAAACCAAACATCAGCATTCTGGCAACTACCAGAGAAGATCGACTCAATCGCATGGGTGACTAGTTTTTTTGTTGGGTCAGTTCTTATAACCGCTACTACAACGCCTGCTGCAATCTACTCGCTTTTGCCTTTATTTTCGCCAAATAATCGTTGACATTTTCCGGCTCTTCCCTAGAGGAGTAAAGTTCGTCTCCGTCTTCCATAGAGGTAATGGAACAAATATCCACCACATTGATAAACTTCCATTGAACGGATTCCTTTCGTTCGTTTAGAAAAGAACACTCGCCCAATCTGCCGAGTATGCTTGCTTTTTCCTTTGCCCATGCAAACTCATCGGCTCGAATCAATCTCATTTGTTCATCAAACTGCGGTGACTGGTTTCCATTTCCGCTGATCACCTGATAGACAAACTTGGCCAAATACCATTTCATGTTCAGTTGCAATTTGTGGTGAATTATCAAGTCTGGACTTACGCTAACTAATCTGAATTCCTCTGAATAGCCTTTAATCTATTCACGATGCCATTTTTGTTTCGCGTAAGTCCAGTGATTTAGTAGCTTTTTATTTCTACACCCCCAAACATACATACACCGGTAAGTACTAACTTCTTCTCGGGTGAGAAGGATGAAGGGTCTCTGCGTTTGTCCTCAACTCCTCCCAAAATGGCGGATATGTTTGATTTCACTTCCCAGTTGGCGGGCACAATTAGCTTCACCCCTCCAAAGATAGAAACTACATCTACCCTCACAGGTCCTTGAATATCCGCCTGAGACAAATCTAAGTCAGAGCCTCCAAAAATGGCAGTCATTTGCCCGCCTTTAAAATTCTTTGAAAAAATCTTTCGGTTACTTCCACCAAAGACAGAGGTGACATCGATGCCCTCATCACCGGATGAGGAGTCGCTCACGAAGTCACTTTTTTTTTCGTCACCCCCAATCCAACTCTTTCGTGCCTCACCGACAGATTTTGAG
>JABFSY010000337.1 GCA_013140395.1 Cyclobacteriaceae bacterium | reverse complement strand
CTAACCCTTGTTTCCGCTATTTTGCTTATCCGCAGTAGCTACGGATATCTGAGGGGCTATTTTATGATTCAACAAAGTGAGAATTTTAACAACCGAATCATAAAAGATTTTTATCACAACTTGTTGCATCTCCGTAAACTATTTTTTGATACACGAAAAATTGGAGAACTGATAGCTCGAATGAACGATACAAGAAGGATTCAGTCAGTACTATCTCTTTTATTGGGAAGCATTATAATAGACATGTTGATGGTGATAGTTTCGTTAATATTTGTATACTCCTATTCTACCACTATCGGTCATCTTATATTAGTCTCCATTCCAATTTACTTCCTCATTCTCAAAATATTCAATAAGCCTGTTAATCGATCGCAGCGAGAGGTAATGGCTGGTTATGCAACAACTGAAAGTAACTTCATTGATACCATACAAGGCATAGCTGATATCAAACTATTAAATAAGCAAACGTTTTTCGAGAAAGTTAGTGCAGAGGTATACGGTGCTTTTCAACAAAAAATACGAAAATTAGGCGAAGTAAATATTGAATTAGTTTGGAGTACAGAGTTGGTTGGTATCTTCTTTTCGATGGCAGTCTTTGGCCTATCTTCATGGTTGGTCTTATTACATGATTTGAAATTAGGTGAGATGATCTCATTGCTAGCTATTTCAAGTAGTATCTTACCTTCAATGAATCGACTTGTTGCAGCTAACATTCAGATCCAAGAAGGGAAGGTCGCTTTTGAGCGAATGTTTGAATTTGCGTCTATACCCAGTGAACAAAGTATTCATAAAGCGGCAAATACCATCTTGTTAAAAAAGATTGATGTACTAGACATTCATGACGTTTCATTTCGATTCGCAGGGCGCAAAGAGATTTTAAGTAATGTAACACTTACCATTAAAAAAGGAGAAATAATCGCCTTACTAGGTGAGAGTGGCGGAGGTAAAAGCACCTTACTGCAATTACTTCAAAGATTTTATCTGCCAGAGAGAGGTTCAATCGATGCGGACAATATTAACGTAGAACAAGTTGAACTTCAATCATGGAGAGCATTGATTGGTTCGGTGCCCCAAGAGCTAAAAATATTTAACGGTAATCTGCTTTACAACATTACTCTTAGTACAGAACAAGAAGTAAATGAAAAAGCGATTGATTTTTGCAACCAACATGGTTTTGGGAAATACTTTCTAGAGTTTCCCCACGGCTATGGAACTTTAATTGGCGAGGAAGGTGTAAACATCTCCGGTGGTCAAAAACAGTTGGTCGTTTTAGCTCGTGCGTTATTTTCTAAGCCCCAAGTTTTATTGCTAGACGAAGCAACCTCTGCTTTGGATAACAACACGGAAAACTTCGTAATGGAGTTATTACAAAAATTGAAAGGGCAAATACTAATTCTACTAGTGACCCATCGGGTAAAGACATCCGAGAAATGTGATAGAGCCTATGTGCTAACGAACGGCAATACATTTCTTTCTAGTAGTCGTAGTTGAAACCATGTTGGATTAGAAATCCAAGCTTGTTGTTGAGCATCGTGTCTTATAAAAAATTTCGGTACCATTTTTGTGCCCTCAGAACTTTCGATCTAACGATCTATAAATTTACTACCTTAGTTCTATGGCATTTCGAAGTAGAAACATTGGAGAGTTTTTTTGCGAGTGTCTACTCCTGAGAGATGGGTCAGGTCGACCTGACTGCACATGAGAAGTAACCACTGCCTTATTGGTATATAAGCTATTCAACATGGAAAATTTATCACAAACCTCGCCTTGGAACGTTTATCAAAAATTTGCATTCCGTTTTGTTTTTATTTTTTTTATCCTGTTTATCGTTTTACTGGACTGGTCTGTTAATTCTATTTTGTCCTACATCTATTATGAAGGACACCTCGCAGAATTTTTAGATATACTTATTTCCTGGACAGGGAAACATCTCTTTCACATTCCATATACTATCATATCACCCTACGATGGGCAGCATAACGATAGAGCTTATATCTATTTGCTTTATTTCAGTATGGCAATGGTTGGCCTATTGGGCGCAATTAGTTGGAGTGTATTGGATAGAAAGAGAACAAACTACCAAACGCTTTATTATTGGCTAACAGTTATCGTCCGTTACTATTTGACATTCACGCTATTCGTTTTTGCGCTCGAGAAATTCTTTAAAATGCAATTTCCTGACCTTGGTTATTATACAATGACTCAACCCTTAGGAGATATGTCGCCCATGAGTTTGGCTTGGGCTTTTTTTGGATATTCTTATGGATACAATGTTTTTATGGGTTTAGCCGAAAGCGCTGCCTTGCTCCTGCTTTTCCGCAGAACAACGACATTCGGTGCATTGCTTACATTGGCAACCCTTGCCAACGTGATGGCAGTAAACTACAATTATGATGTTCATGCTAAAATGTATCCAACGGCTTTGTTTGTGATGGCCTTTTTTCTATTGCTCAAAGATCTCAAGAGACTAACGACATTTTTCTTTACAGGTCAAGCCATTTCACTTCCGGTTATCCAGGCGCCTGTATTTGAAAAACGATGGATGAACATTTCAAAAATAGTGCTGAAAGTTTTAGTGATTGGTTATTTCACCGTCTTTCCTGTGATCGACTATTTTGGTTACAAGAAAAACGCTGAAGAAAGGCGCAAGGCTAAATCCGAAATATCCGGGGTTTATGATGTCGATACCTTTGTTACAAATAAGGATACTCTATCAATTGATAGTCCATTGAGGTGGAAACAAATTGTCATTGGGGATAAAATGGTTGAGGCAGCGCGTTTTAGTGGTGATAGCATTGCTTACCTATATGTATCCGTCACTAACAAAGAAATGATCGTGTCTGGAGATCAAAAGGATTTATATACCAAAATGCAAGAAATATATAATGAACAAGGCATGGATATTTATCCCAAAATGGATTCGATACTCATTGCACGGCAAATAGAAAGCAGCCTGCGTTTCGAGTTCCCTGATTCAACTACACTAAAGCTAAAGGGAATGATCAAAAACGATTCTGTTTTCATAACCGCCAAACGAAAACCACTTGATATAAAAAACTTCAGGTTGATGAAAAGACGTTTTCATTGGATAACAGAAGCAGCTTATCTGCATTGATGAGCGTAGGCGGGACAAGAATCTAAAGATTCGACAAAAGATTGAGGGAAAGACCTGCCCGCACATGGACAAGGGGGAGTCTAAGAAATCAGGGAGTTTGAGATTGTTGATCGGGAGACCAGCAATAACAAGGAATAAAAGGCCAAAGCTGCTACCAGTGTATTTATTTGAAGAGGTATTTACCTTCATCCAACATTTTCATATCTTTATTCCATTGGGTTAAAGCGCCAGACAAGCAACATGCAGATAGACAAATACAGACATGCTTTTGATAGTTCGTAGTTAGCTTTTGTATTATTATAATTTGAATGGAGACTTGACTCCATAAAAAAAAACGGGGCAAGTCTGAAAGGCCAAACAAATAGGACAACTAAAAACTAAAAAAGGCAAAAAAATGGAAGCACAAAAAGTCGACATGTTCGTCATGTCAAACGGCAAGTTCTTTGAAGGTCATCAAATGAACATGATTAGAGAAAAGCTACTTGCCGTAGATGATTCAAAATGGGCAATGTTATCTACCGCTCAATTCAAAGACCCAACCACAATTCTTATTATTTCAATCTTGGCGGGCAACTTAGGCATAGATCGTTTTATGATTGGCGACACGGGACTTGGCGTTGGCAAACTTTTAACCTGCGGAGGCTTGGGCGTTTGGGCCATTATTGAC
>JABFSY010000100.1 GCA_013140395.1 Cyclobacteriaceae bacterium | reverse complement strand
GAGTTGATTTCTGTGGTCATCAAAAGCCAACCAGATACCCTACTACTTAGGGAAAGGGGCCGACAACGAATGCTTGAGTTTGGTAGCAAAATTTATGAAGCGATTCAGCAAAAGAAAGACATGACTGTTCTTTATAAAGGAAAATATGTGCCCTTGATGCAAGCGGAAAAGGAACTGGAGGCCTTTCGGATAACGATGGCGGATTACTATAGGCTGACGGGAATATTTTAAAGTCTTCCTGCGATTAACTAACCAAGCTTTTTTCCATCAAAAATTCCGCAATCTGTACGGCATTAGTGGCAGCCCCCTTTCTAAGATTATCAGATACAATCCACATGTTTAAGGTATTGGGCTGAGATTCATCTCTGCGCAAGCGACCTACAAATACTTCGTCTTTGCCGTGTGAGGTAATCGGCATCGGGTACACATTGTTTTTCACATCATCTTGCACAACAACGCCTGCACTTTCTTCCAACAATTGCCGAACCTTGGCAAGGTCAAAATCAGAATAGAACTCAACGTTAACTGCCTCGGAGTGGCCACCGATCGTAGGAATGCGCACAGTTGTACTGGTTACTCCAATGGTCTGGTCATTTAATATCTTCCTTGTTTCGTTCACCATCTTCATCTCTTCTTTGGTGTACCCGTTTTCCAAAAACGAATCGATGTGTGGAAGCGCATTCATATCAATCTTGTGCGGATAAACTTTCATTCCACCCACAATCCCCTGGCGCTCTTCCATCATTTGTTGCACAGCGTCTTTGCCCGTACCCAGTGACGGATTGATAGGTAGAGACAACAATTCTTTTGATTTTGTATTTCGCATGTAGCGGAGCCAATGCAACTACCATTTGAATGGTAGAGCAATTAGGGTTGGCGATAATTTTATCCTCCGCCACTAACTCGCTTCCATTTATTTCCGGGACGATCAATTTCTTGGTGGGATCCATTCGCCAGGCCGAGGAGTTATCAATCACAATCGTTCCTTTTTCGGCAAATTTGGGCGCCCATTCTAATGACGTGTTTCCACCTGCTGAAAAAATAGCGATGTCAGCCACCAGATCAATCGCTTCTTGCATGCCAATGATAGAATACTCTTTACCCTTAAACTTTATTTTTTGGCCAACCGATTTGGCAGAAGCCACCAGATACAATTGATCAAATTCAACATTGCGTTCTTCTAGCACTTTCAAAATCTCCTGCCCGACCAATCCGGTTGCACCTACTACTACTATTTTCATTTCTGTCTGTTATTTAAGGTGACAAAAATACTATTTTTGATAAGAATCATGAGGTTCATCATCACGATAATAACGCTGCTTTTTTCCGCACTCGTTTGTAGCGGTCAGTTTGCAGATGATTTTTCGGATGGAGACTACATCAACAACCCCACCTGGACTCCTGACATTGCAATTAACTGGACGGTTGCCGGCAACCAACTTCGTTCAGACTCGCCAACACCAAGTTCGACTTTCTACTTGAGCACGCCTTCCTCGCAATCACTGAATGCGCAATGGGAGTTTTTTACAAATCTTTCTTTCAACACATCAGGTGCAAACTTTGTAGATGTTTACTTGATATCCTCGAATGCTTCCATGATCTCTGCCAACGGATATTTTGTGCGCATTGGGGGAACTCCAGATGAGATCAGTTTGTATAAAAGTACTGCTGGCGTAGCTACCATTTTGATTAACGGTATTGATGGAAGCACCAACTCTTCGAACAATACGCTAAAAATCAAAGTGACGCGTGATGCATCCAATCTTTGGAAGTTGGAACGAGATATAACAGGCACAGGCAACTCATACATTTCAGAAGGAACAATCGTTGACAATTCATTTACCAATAGTTCTTTTTTTGGCATTCGTATCACCCAATCCACCGCCAGTTTTTTCAACAAGCATTTCTTCGATGACTTTTATGTGGGGCCAATTATTCTTGATAACATTCCTCCAGTACTCGATGTCCTCAGCGTTGTCTCCGCCACCGAGTTGAATCTTTTATTCAATGAAAATCTGGATGCGCCATCGGCACAACTCGCATCCAACTACTCGGTTGATAATGGAATCGGAAACCCGGCCAGTGCCCTCTTACAGCCTGATCAGAAAACCGTAAAACTTTCTTTTAGCAAATCATTCGCTAATGGAATTCAAAATGCATTGACCTTCTCAGGTGTTAAGGATATTGCTGGAAACGCAATGGCGATCAATGCGCGCACGTTCCTGTTTTTTCAAGCTGTACCCACCACAACAAAAGACTTGATTATCTCCGAAATATTCGCGGATCCCAATCCGCAGATCGGTTTGCCTGATGCAGAGTATCTTGAAATCTATAATCGAAGTAAAAACCCAATCGATCTGGCAGGTTGGAAATTATCTGATGCCAGTTCTACTGCCGTTTTCCCTACACAAATCATTTTACCGAACGAGTATTGGATCGTCACTTCCTCAAATTCTGTTTCAAAGTTTTCATCGTTCGGAAAAACGATTGGACTTACGAATTTCCCCACGTTGAACAATGACTCAGATGTTCTCACATTAAAAACGGCTACTACCATCGATTCGGTTGGTTTCAATCTTGGTTGGTACCAGGACGAAGACAAACAAAGTGGAGGCTGGTCGCTAGAATTGATAGACCCGGAAAATAATTGTGGAGAAAGTAACAATTGGGTGGTGTCGAACGATCCAAAAGGTGGAACGCCCGGAAAACAAAACTCTGTCTTCGCGAACAAACCCGACCTTACTGGGCCGAAATTAGTGGCGGTCGTTCCCTCAGAAACCGCGCTTATTCTTTCGCTTGACGAAAAGCTCGAAAAGCCGCTGGGCAGCGTCTCCTTTTTGATCGATCCCACCATTGGAGTTTCCAAATACTATTTCAATAATTCTGCTTTGACAGAAATCAAAGTTGAGTTAAGTCAGTCGTTGGTGCTGCGACAATTGTACAGCATACAAGTTTCTAATTTGAGAGATTGTGCAGGGAATTTCATTCAAGCTGATTTTAACAAAGTCAGTTTTGCGTTGCCGGAAAAAGCCGACAGCCTCGATATTGTGATCAATGAAATCTTATTCAATCCACGCCCCGGTGGTGTCGATTTTGTGGAGGTGTTCAATCGTTCGCCCAAGTTTATTAACCTAAAAGGCTTTTCGATTGCCAACTTAGAAAATGGGATGATCAAGAATTCGAAAATATTTTCATCTAATTTAATCCTCGCACCTCATTCCTTTTTAGCATTTACAAATAATCCAACCGATTTAAAAACTCAGTACTTGCAAGGCGTTGAAAAAAACTTTTTTGAGTTTGGCCTCCCGAGTTTCAATGATGACGAAGGCTCTGTTGTACTCGTAAACGAAAATGGAAGAATTGTGAACTACTTCATCTACTCGGATCAATTTCATTCATGGTTTTTGAAAGACAAAGAAGGCGTTTCGCTCGAGCGAATTTCGATCGCTCAAAATTCTAACGACCCGAGCAACTGGAAATCTGCGAGCTCGTCTTCCGGCTTTGCAACTCCCGGCTACGTTAACTCTAATTCAAGACCTGAATCAGCGGTAGATGAAAATGCAATACAAATTGAGCCCGAGGTGTTCTCTCCTTCGCAACCAGGTCAGGACTTCTCGAAGATCAACTACCGCTTTAACCAAAGTAGTTTTGTGGCTAACGTGAAGATTTTGGATCAAGCTGGGAGGCTAATGAAAACGATAGCTAACAATGAAACCCTCGGCTTCGAAGGTTTTTATCGATGGGATGGCGACAGAGACGATGGAGGTAAAGCAAGGCTCGGCTATTAC
>JABFSY010000123.1 GCA_013140395.1 Cyclobacteriaceae bacterium | reverse complement strand
AATCGAGTGCAAAACGAATTGAAATCCTGGACTTAAGAATATTCATATGGGGGTGTGTTTAATAGACACGAAAAATAGGAATCGTGACCTCCTCTTTATAGGTCAATTTTGTAAAAACAGCTAATTACTTTGCTGGGAAGCCCTTTTTCTTTTTAAAGCAATTAAGCTTATGGAATTAGTGCCATGAAATCAGGTTGAGGGATAGTCAGTACCCCCCCCCATTGATTCGAGATATTATCTATTTCGTAAAAAAGCCGGCAAGATCTTCTTTGATTTTTTTTAAACCAATCGAGTAAGCCTTAACACCGGCTGCTTCAAAACTTCCGCCAGCCGCCTTTACATCCCTATACTGGTTACTAAATACTTCTCGATCGTTGGCACGATCCACTAAGGTTACGGACGCATCCAGGTAAGAGAAAAAAAGGCCCTCGTACGAAGAGCCAGCCCTGGTGTCGGATTTTATTACAATCGTGTAGTCAGCTTTGGTTGCACTTTGTGTGGTTTCAAAGCCTACTTTCGTAAGGGCGTCAATTATACCCGCACGCAAATAACTTGTTGAAAGTTCCTTACCTATGTTCGCTTCATAGGAAGATATCAAGAGAACATTTCCAGTAACAATTAGCTGGAGTTTAATCTTTGGGATCATTACATTTTGCATCATTCGCTTATAATCCAAGGAGGTCGAGTCCATTCCAAAATAAGTGGGGACATCTACTTGAGCATTTAAGAATTGTGCCTTTTTAGGAGAAGGCACTGAATGAAGTACATACTCAAACCGGTCTTCTTTGTCGGCCATAAGCGTAGTTGGGTTCTTTGAGGAATTAAGAAAGAAATTAACGGGCAATTCTCTGACCTCGCTTGTCCATTCGTCTTGATTTCTGACCATCACTTTCACTGAATAGAGGGCATCTATTTGTTCATTACACTTAACGGTAAGCATACTCGTTTTAGAGATCAGGCTCATTGTGATAACGGCATTTCTTTTTTTAATCTGAAGTGGAAGCAAGTCGGCCTGTTTGGCCTTTACATTTTGTTTCGGAAATGAGTTTTGAAATGAACTTATGACTTCATTCTTTTTAGCTTTTTTAAGTGTTACTTCCAATTCCACCTGATTAGCCTTTTCTCTAAATGTGCCACTAATCACGTAGTCAACATTCTCGCTAGCCACCGACAAATTAGTAAGTGTACTTATTTCGGTTGATAGCTGGGTTGTTAGAAAATCCGAAAAGGGACTATATAACTGGTAATGATCGTAACTAAACTTTTCGACTTTAATCTTCCCTTGGGCGAGACCCATTTTTTGTTTTATAGAAACCGCAAAGAAATGAATTAGGTTCTCTGGAGTAAGACGTTGGTCGTTTATAGCATTGAATTGGAATTCAGCTACCTTGCCTTGTGAGCTATTGAATAGCTCTGTTTTTAAAAAGTTGTTATCCTTTATGCCTAGCGCCAAGAGTACAGATTGCGCGTGGGCGACTTTTGTTAGATCTGATCTTATCTCAGCTATTCCATCGATTACACCATTTAAATTTCCAGCATCAAAACGGCTTTGAATATCTCTTAGGTTCTGCTGAATGGCTTCGCATCGGGTGGAAATAATGGCACCATAATAGTCTCCAAGCGTCTGTATTTTAACAAAAGCAAAAGCGCTTGCTCTTTTTTGTTTGCGATCGTAGTAAGTTAATGTTTCAAGCCCAACAATATCTTGCTCCGTCAGTGATACGGTTTCTGAAACAAAAAGCTCATTGTAATTGCCCTTTCTTTCTTCAATTTTAAGTGTTGACTGACTCTTGATAGAAACTTGAATGGATTCTATCAACTCCGACTTTGCTAGATTTTTTAATTTGCTAAGTGCTTGTTCTGTTTCCTGCACTTTAGCTTCCGAAAAAAAACCCGTTCGGTAAACAGTGCTGGGATAATTTTGTATTCGAGGCTGCTCATTGACCCACTCAGGAGTCTGTGCCATGGTTGTTTGGGCAGCTACTGTTATGAGAACGGCAATATATTTTTGAATCCGTTGGAACATGCTCATGAAATTTTGTTCGCCCGAGAGGTAATCAGCCTAGCATTAAGTAAAATCCCCTTAAGACGCCTAGAGGGATTTCAAATTTACTTTGCTTTAGCGTATCACTCTTTAACATTCTTTGTTTCAATATACCCCATTTTCCCGCCAATTAATTTTATCTTATACCATCCAGATACTTTTTCAACTATTTCAAAAGATATTCCACCTGGAATTTTTGCTACCACAGCAGAGGTGACATCCGTGCTCTCCCTTACCTCGTAGCGATCTTTTGAGTTCCCTCTCGTGCTGATTCTATCAGCTAGTGCGCTACTTCCGCTGCCTGCATCCGCAAATGAGTAAGGTTTCAATTCTATGCCATAACCAGCGAGATATTTTACCAATACTAGACCGGCTTCTGCCCGTTGAATGCCTTTCTTTAAATCTTTTTCACTAGGATCTAGCTCAAAGGCAATCTTATAATATTCCAATGCTTTTTCGTAATTGCCCGTTCCCTCGTATAAAACGGCTACGTTATTTGCTATTGCCGGGTTATAGGAATCCTGCTCGTATATTGAGATAAAGATTAGTAGGGCGCGATCGATCTTGCGATCTTTTAGAAAATCGACTGCTTCTTTTGATTTTTCCTTAAACTCTTTATTTTTTATCCTCCAGATATCCAATTGTTGAAATTGATAAGTTGGACACATATAGGCCATGATATCATTTGAAACGAGATCGCAAGCTTGGTTAGCTAACGATTCAGGAGCCAAGAGTACATCATACGACAAGGGGCTATTGCTAGTTTTTGTATCTGTTGATAATTTGGTGAAACTTTTTAAAGAAAGAACCTGCCCTGACTCAACTTTTATAAATTTCACGCGAACATCAATTACCACTTCTCTTTTTACTGTGTAGTAATATGTCACAACTCCTTTATCATCCTTAGTGGAGCTTACACTTTTAGAATCCTCAGATCTATAGGAAAGGCCTCCGGACACTATTACATCCAGACCTAGCAATTTGCCGGCCTGACTTGCCTCGCTGTCTCCAATCGCTCCGCTTGCTCCGAGTTTTTGCTCCCTCAAAACATTGTCCAACTGTGAACGCTCAACAACAGTAAATATATTTGTTCTAAAGCCGTCAACGTAAAGACCCTTTCCTGCTGTTAAGCCAAAGTCAGATTTTAGAAGATTGGCGGTTAGTAAGTCTGCCAATTTAGCGCCATTGTCCTTAACCGGATTCCAGTAGCTGGCTTGTTTATTATTTTCATCCAGAAAGTTGAGGATTGCAATTTTCTTTACGCCTTCAAGATACAACTCAGGCGGCCGTGGCGTATTTGCGAAAAAGTCGTTGCCGCCAAAGAGTTGAGCTTGCGCAATTGTACAAATTGATAGAAGGAATAGTAAGAGGAGACTGGAATTAGGTTTCATAATTGATTGGGTTAGAGTTTTGTTTTTAAAGAATAGTTCATGTGGGATTAAAGTTTTTGTGGTTAGTGCGCGTTAAGTCATTTCATAGCTCTATTAAACACATTTGTACACTCAACTTGCACATTTGATGATTAAAGCTAACGACCCTCTGCCTCACTCCTAGTAGCCATTTTGTGAGCATGGCTAATTACTTTGTGTAGGTGGTATTTTATTTTGCGATTTTAGTTGAAGGTTATAACACAACTGGTGAGTCTGTTGTGACCTGTTAAAATGAACGCACGGCTCGAACACGGTAATTTGTACTAGTCGTTTTAGTGCCCGGTGCTTGTGAGTTACTATTAAAAGACTGTAAATAGGCGTTGTTCGTATCCGCCTCACTTGAACTCCAATAGAATGCAACAGCGTATCCACCTACTGAATTTCGGCTTTGGTACAGAGCAGTTAATTCATTAAGACTGGGCAAATACCAATCGCTATAGCTACCAATAACAAGGTCGTCACATAATTTAGCTGCATAGCTTCCTGCCCCCTGATTGTTGACAATGGTCGTTGTGTTTGACTGACCTGAACCTATTAATAGTGATGTTGCTCCCGTACCATTCAGTGTAAGTGACCATGGCGCGGATGTGCTTTGGTCGCTTGGTGCTGCTATGAGTCCATGATGAGCGCTGGCACTGTAACCGGGATCAACTACTTGTAATACATAGGCCACAATACCACCCTGGTAGCTGTCGCCAATACCAATACTTGTAGTAAACGTAATATCATTGCCATAGCCAGTGCCAGTGCTGTTCTGTGCAAATGCCCTTACATGGTACAAGGTGTTTGATGTAAGGCTACTAATGGTAGCGGTGAATGTACCACCGGAAGGGGCAGGAACCATTCCATCGGTAATCGTAGGATTTGGTGATGTACTATAGCAAATACCTTTGGTTATGACGGCCCCCCCCCCATCAGTTAAAATGGAACCACTGCAACGAGCACTGTTATTTGTTACGAGTGAAATAGGCCCAGTTGTAAGGGTTGGCAAGCTCGGACTAAGTGTTGAAAATGTAAGTTCACTTCCATAACCAACCCCAGCTTCGTTACGTGCCCAGGCCTTTACGTGATAGGTTGTCCCCGGAGTAACGTTAGTGGTCATGGTGCTTACAAACGGCCCCAATGCCGACCCATCGTTGGTGCTGTAAGTACCTGTTGCACCGTAGATGGGATTGGCAGATTTGCTCCATATTACGCCCCTATCTAAAATGGGACCATTACCATCCGAGGTTATGTTTCCTCCACTCTGGGCTGAGGTTAATGTTATGTTGGTTACAGGTTCCGTGGTAACAGTTGGTAGTGCAACGATAGGCCGTGCATTATCATCTTTTTTGCAGGAAGCTATTGTTGCAACAACCATGATCAGCAACGGATAAATAGTTATCCTGATTTTCATAATGGATAGTTTGAGTGATTTATAGTTTAGAATCCTACTGTTTTGTAGTTGTCCAAAATTTTTGAAAATAGAGAAGCTTGGTTCCACCACTTCCATCAGGTCTGCTTTCATAATCGGTGTCTAGTGGTTCTCGCTGCTCCATATTCATGCTTTTGCCCGCTACATAATTTTTGACATTAAAAAGGCCAACGCCAGTAAGCGTAACCGTTGAATTGGCAGCATCTACAGTGAACCCAAATGAACCGAATTTACCGGCTGTATCGGTGTACGTACATTCTGTACCCTTAAATTTTAAAGTTGCGTTTAGCCCACTCGGATCATTGGCTTTAGGTGTTACTATTCCCTTCGTTTTCTCCCATTCAGTACCTTCCGACTTTGTGATTAGCCAGGTGCCTTGAAGTGCATCTTGAGAAAGTGCGGTAGATTCAGCGGGTTCGTCTTTTTTGCATGAAGAAAGTGCTGTTAGCCAAACTATGGCGATCAGGGTGATGTAGTTAATTGGTTTTTTCATATTGATTGTTTTTTGGGTTATTGTGTTATTTCTTTTAGCGAAATAATGGCTAAACCTAAGTTCATGCGTGATCGCGTCAAACGCACTTTTTGTGAGCAGTACCAAAAACTTTGTGAAGGAATGAAATGATTTTGCGGTGGCAGAAATCAGCTGGTTGATTTCTGAACTTATCTGGGGTCACAGAACCCCTGAGTTGTCAGACGCCCGCTCGTGCAAGACCTTATGGCATCTGCGATGTAATAAACTCATACGCTCGGATCTCCATCCAACTGTTTTTAGAATTGACTAGAGAAAAACCAAGATGGCCTCCGGTGCTCGGTGTCTCTAAGTAGAAATTTGTGTTGTGTTCTGCCGACTTGTAAGGATAACATTGGTTGCCCAGGATGGGATCATTCAATGCGTTGACCATCAAACTAGGCACTTTTATCGAAGCAATAAATTGTTCACAGGAAGATTGAACATAAAAATCGGCAGCATCTTTAAAGCTGTGAAAGGGAATCGTGTAATGACGAAGGTAATCATCAAATGTGTTGATCTTCGCAATAGGGATATTTTTGATGGCCGGATGGAAGGCAGCCTTACTTTGCAGTTTGCTCTTGATTTTGTTAATGAAGTAATAGTTGTAGAGTAAACTCCTTTCGGTTTCTTTCATACTGTCTTTCAAATTGCAGGAGACAGAAAAGGCAACCGAAGCTACCACTCGTGGATTAGGAGGGAGTTGCTCGCCTAAATATTTTGTTACCAAACAACCCCCCATCGAAAATCCTATAAGTGCCACTTCAGCATACGCTCCGCTTTTAATACTATGGTCAATCACGACACGAAAGTCATCGGTGTCTGCATAGCTATACAATTTAGGAAGACGATTTAATTCTCCACTGCAGCTTCGGTAGTTCCAGGCCAATACATCCCAACCGCGCGTAAAAAAATAGCCGGCTGTTCTTTTCATATAATGACGATATGAGTCTCCTTCCATGCCGGCACTTAAAACAATAAGACGCCTATGGCCATTTCTAAGCCAATCCAGATCCAGAAAATCACCATCGGCAAGTTCTAAGCGCTCGCGATCGTACTTAACGCCCTCTTTCCTCGCCATCAAAGAGGGCAAGAGCGTTTCCAAATGCCGGTTTTGAAGGTAGAAAGGATTAGGTTCGTAGGAACTCCTGATAATGATTGGCATGGCATACAAAAATAATTTTTACATTTAGTAACCAATGGTAAACCCTGTATTTATTCTTGTCCTTTCAAGAGCTCGTACATTCTTGCTATTGTTATTCCTCTCTTTCACGATTACTGTTGAAGCCCAGCAGGTTCAACTACAGTTCAGTAAAGGGACTAAAGATGAAATTCCAACCTCTTTCAAGCAACCTAGTCCTTCTGACTTATCAAAACATCTTTCTTTCTGGGTTCAGGTAACTATCTCATCTGATGTAGACCAACACTTGATATTGAAAGCCGGCAACTGGTACATGCAGCAGGTTTCATTTTATGATAATGCAGGGAAAGCATTTTATGTAGGAAACAATATAGAAGTGTCCCTCCTCAAAGGTGATAATAACTTCTACTTGTATTTTCCTTTTGTAGATGATAAAGATAGCAATGGGGTAACCGTTTCTGTGACCCCTGTTCACGATTTCAATACTGACTACTTTGACATGCGCACCAATCAAGTTTTTTTTGCTGCCGCTGTCGGAATGTTGCTTTTGCTAAGTTTCATGTATAGTATTTTCATTCGCTCAAAAGATAAGATCTACATTCATTATGCCCTTTACCTTTTTTCGATCCTGGTTTTCTTTACGTATCAATATGGTATTCTGGGCGATGCAATCAGCTTTGTAAAACGAGTGCCACCGGCCTGGTTTTGGATATTCTCCGATTTCATCAGCATCACCTACTTGTATTTTTCACAGTCGTTCCTCGATATGAAAAAGAATGATCCATTGCTACACCGCGTGTTCAACTTTGGGATAGACCTGGTATCGACTATGGTTGTGATCGAGGTTATTTCTTATCTGTTCGAAATCGATGCACTGCATTCGGTTTGGTTTAAGGGGCCCGTTATCGCATTTCAAATTATCATTTTCCCGTTTATCTTCTACCGGGTATACAAGCAGAAAACGATACTTGGTTGGCTGTTCCTGGCCAGTCTTATTATTGTAAGTGTGGCCAGTATGGCCGGGCAGGTGGCGTCTACCTTCAAGTCCGTTTCGTCCACCAACTTTATCCTACAAAGTGCTACGCTCATCGATGCCTTTATTTTCTCCATTGGTATTGCCATTCGGTTTGGTATCAGCAATAAAGAAAAACAGCAAATTCAAAATGACTTGATCAGTCAGCTGAAGATCAATGAAAAAATGCAAGAGCAAAATGCAGCCCAGTTGGAAACGAAAGTGATTGAACGTACCGAAGCGCTAAACAGGCGCAACCGCGATAATGAATTGTTGATTAAAGAAATCCATCATCGGGTGAAAAATAATTTGCAGGTCGTTTCCAGTTTACTCAACATAGCGGAGCGAAAGATAAGTGATGAGAATGCGAAGCAACCTTTCCGCGACAGCGCCAATCGCATCAACTCGATGGGGCTTATTCACAGCTTTCTGTATCAGAATGAGAATTTTTCTGATATCGATTTAAAAAAATATATCCAACAACTCACAGATCTGTTGGCAGATTCTTTTCGTACGAAATATCCGCGCATACAGATTCTACTCGAGGTAGGGCCGGTGAAACTCGATATGGACAGCGCCATAGAAATGGGATTGATCATCAACGAGCTGGTGACCAATAGCCTGAAGCACGGAGTTTATGAAAATGGCAAACCGGTGATCAACCTGAGCATGCAACAGGAGGGAAACAAACTTAATTTGCAGGTAAAAGACAATGGGCTTTCAAAGGGCGATCAAAAAATTAATGTGGAAGCTTCTTTTGGCATGCGGATGATTGCTGCTTTGATTAAGAAATTGAATGGTACTATGAACATTCAACAAGAGAATGGATTTGAAGTGACGATCGTGTTCGATACTGAAAAGATAGATGGTTAACCAGAATAGTGTTATTTCACGTTCCTGATTTCCGAGATACACGTATCATTATACTTAGTTCCCGGATATACATCGATAATTTCGATCATTAGCCAGTATGAATAATCCCTCTGCTCACCTTGAAAAGGATAATTTTCCATTTTGAATGCAGGAATTGGCAAAGATTGAAATTGATTGATATCTTTTAGAACTACTTTAGAAGTGGAAATAATTTTTAATGCGGCATAGAAAGTGCCGCATTGGCTTTCTCCTCCTTCCGCAGGCAAAGCACGCACGATATGAATGTTGATGGTCTTTGGTCTGTTGTTTGCAACAAATAAGGCCTGACTTTTTCCAAATCCCGAGAGTATCTCCAGACTTTTAGAAAGATCCAATTTCGTAATCACTATTAGTTCTCCTTTACCGTGGCCTTCCACTCCTTCCACCCAGGCCGTTGAACTACCGCCATCAACAGCTCTACCACCTGAATACATACAAGTCCAGCTATCGTATGCCTCGTCACCATCTGCTTCTGACCAATCGGGGGGAGGTTTAAAGTTGGGATCTTTCACACTTAGCGGAGCTTTGCCGCTGGCCTTCAACATGGATGTGTACAATTGTCCTCCATCGAGCATGCATTCGTTGATAAGGACCTTGATATCCTTCAATTCCTTTTTTTGAAGAAATTCTTTAGGAAAATTACCCCCAATGCCACAAGGACTGCCTTCATAGCCTTGTGTATAGGCACTGTGATAGAACAGAATAAATAAGAGAAGTATAAATCGTTGTTTCATAAAAGCATTTTATATTGGATGAAGGTATCTCAATAAGGCACGAAATTCAGTAGTGTCAGCCATAAACTTATCTTAAAAGCACCGTATTCCCTCCATAAATTGCTCTCTGAATTTTTCACCTATCGGTATCTGATGTTGGCCCGCATAGATGTATTCGTGGTCAAAAGAATCTACCCGATCTAAATTGACAATGTAAGAGCGATGTACACGCACCAAAGAAGCAATCGGGTTTTTGCGGATAAACTGGCTGAGGTTCTGCGATACCGAAAAATTTTCATTCGGGGTTACAATCTCCAGGTAGCTGCCTGCCGCAATGATGTACTGAATGTCTTGCACTCTTATTTTGCGATGGCGTTCGTCTTTAAGGATAAATAATACGGAAGGCGTCATGAGTGCTATTAGCCACTAAATATGATGAAGCTATTGGCCCAAATGCAAGGACGGTTTCACCAAGAGTACCCAATTCCTTTTGGAGGGGGGCTAATTCTTTGTTAAGGATTTACAGGCAATGTACGTGGGAAAGAAAATCGGCTCTGAAATTGTCGCTGAGTGGAAGCTTGTGATTTTGTACAAAGACGAATGACTCTTCGAAGGAATCCACGTGATCAATATTAACGATATAGGAACGATGAATGCGCACCAGATTTGGTAAAGGAGTCTTCTGCTGAAAATGGGTGAGGTTTTGCGAAAGAGTATGGCGTTCCGTACGGCTTTGAATATGCACATAACTTCCTCCCGCTTCTATAAACAAAATATCATTGGGACAGATTTTCTTGTACTTGCCGTTGGTCCTCACAAAGAGGCATTGGTTAACAATAAATTGCCCTTCGGGGTGATCACTTTCTACAGGGCGTTCAATTTTTGACGGGGTAGTCTCGATAGAAAAGTGATATAAGGCCAAGTCAACGGCTGCCAATAAATTGGAAGGGGTAAAGGGTTTTACTAAAAAAGCATGGGGATGTGTTTTACGAGCCCGATCATAGGTGGCCGGATCAGAGTTGGCCGTAATAAAAGCAATCGGCAAGTTAATTTTCTGTTGTAGTTGCTCAACCAGTTGTATGCCATCCATTTTGCCCTGAAGATTGATATCTACCAGAATGATATCCGGAGTTGATTTTAGCAAGACAGGCAGTGCAGATTCTCCGTTGTCAAAAACATGAGTTACTTCATAGGCAGCCTCCTCCAGTCGAGTGCGAATGTCCTCTGCAATCACGAATTCATCTTCAATGATGACTACTTTTATCTTTTCAGGTTCCATTCAGACTGGATGTGGATTTGATTTGGTTATAAAGACCACCAGCCAACTTCACACTCCACTCCCCACTAATTTGGTGATAACCAACGGATTTGCAAAGCGTAGCCGATCGATATTGACAATTATCATAAAAGGAAGGGCTTTTTGGAAAGAACCCGATGAAATTGGAACACAAACGACAACGCCAGAAAGAATTCCATTTGAAAAGGTTCTGCCACTCTGTCATTTTACACAGGCTGGAACAATATTTGAAAAGGTCGTACACGTTTAAAAATCAATCTATTATGCTAGAAAAAGGCAGTATCTCCATCCATACCGAGAACATCTTTCCCATTATTAAAAAATTCCTTTATTCAGATCATGAGATCTTTTTAAGGGAGTTGGTAAGCAATGCCGTAGACGCGACCCAAAAGTTAAAAAAACTGGCTGCGTTGGGCGAATTCAATGGCGAGCTGGGAGACCTGAAAATTGAAGTAAGCTTCGATAAGAAGAAAAATACCATCACCGTTAGTGATAAAGGCCTTGGCATGACGGGCGAGGAGATTAAGAAATACATCAACCAAATCGCTTTCTCTGGAGCCGCAGAATTTGTTGAGAAGTTTAAAGACAAAGGTGATGCCAAGGATATCATTGGAAAATTTGGACTGGGCTTCTACTCGGCTTTTATGGTTTCTGAGAAAGTAGAAGTGATCTCAAAGTCATACAAAGAAGGGACTGAAGGTGCCCGTTGGGAGTGTGATGGATCCACTGAATTTGAGTTGAACTCTGATAACAAAGAAACACGAGGTACAGACATCATTCTCCATATCAATAAAGACTCTGAAGAATTCCTGGATGAGTTTAGGCTAAAAGGTATTCTTGAAAAGTATTGCAAGTTCTTGCCGGTTGAAATAAAATTTGGGACGAAAGACGAAAGTGTTGAAGATGGTGTTGACAAGGACAACAAACCAAAATACAAAACCGTCACTACCGATCGCATTATAAATAACACTTCCCCTATTTGGGTGAAAGCCCCGGTTGAGTTAAAAGATGAAGATTATCTAAAATTCTATAAAGAGTTATATCCTTTTAGCGAAGATCCGCTTTTCTGGATTCACTTAAATGTGGATTATCCTTTCAACCTCACGGGAGTTCTTTACTTCCCTAAAATTAAAAATGATTTTGAAATCCAACGTAACAAAATTCAGCTTTACTCTCGTCAAGTGTTTATTACAGATGAGGTAAAGGACTTAGTGCCTGATTTTCTGATGTTGTTACATGGCGTGTTGGATTCTCCGGATATTCCATTGAACGTATCACGCAGCTACCTGCAGACGGATGCCAACGTGAAAAAGATAAGCTCACACATCACCAAAAAGGTGGCCGATAAGCTGGTGGACATGTTCATCAAAGACCGCAAAGAGTTTGAAAAGAAGTGGGATGACATCAGTGTGTTTGTTCGGTATGGAAATATCAGTGATGAAAAATTCTATGAAAAAGCAAAAGAGTTCTCATTACTCAAAAACGTGGATGGGCAATACTTCTCATTGAATGAGTATGCCGAAAAAGTGAAAACAAACCAGACCGATAAAGAAGGGCAGGTCATTTACCTCTACACGACTGATAAAGCTAAGCAAGATGCCTTTATCCAGGCGGCCAAGGGGAAATCCTATGACGTAATCATGATGGATGGCGTGTTGGATAGCCATTACATTGGTAACCTTGAACAGAAGTTAGAAAAAACACAACTGAAACGAGTTGATAGTGATATTATTGATAAGTTGATTGTGAAGACAGAGGCGATGGCCAGCGTGTTGAGTAAGGAAGAGGAAGAAACCGTTAAAGGAATCTTTGAAAAGGCGATCAACAACAAAGCAATGTCCCTTGCGATAGAGTCACTTTCACCTGACGATCTTCCTATCACGATTACCATGAGCGAGTGGATGCGCAGGATGAAAGACATGGCTAAGACTGGAGGCGGAGGAGGCATGAGTTTCATGGGAAGCATGCCAGACAACTACAACGTAGCAGTAAACGGCAATCACCCGATTATACAACGCATATTGAAAGCGGAAAACGAAGATCAAAAAACGAAGCTTGCCAAGCAGGCCTACGATTTGGGATTGCTATCGCAAAGTATGCTAACAGGTGCAGATTTGACTGCTTTTATCAAGAGAAGTGTTGAGTTAGTAGGATAAACTTTTTTCAGCAATAGTTTAAACAAAGGCGCTTGTTAAAGCGCCTTTGTTTTTTTACCTAGTTCTTACTCGCAAACGGCAGATCATTGATCAGTTTCCATTGACCAGCTGCATTTTTTACCATGTGATAGTATGACTGAAAGGTCAACGCCTT
Organism: Cyclobacteriaceae bacterium; assembly: GCA_013140395.1. Classification (GTDB taxonomy): domain Bacteria; phylum Bacteroidota; class Bacteroidia; order Cytophagales; family Cyclobacteriaceae; genus ELB16-189. The sequence goes on along the minus strand of JABFSY010000123.1, from coordinate 1,720 downwards.
TCCTTTCATGGCGACCTTAACGGCTGCATTGTTTTCGGTGATGTCGATAGATAGGATTTGTACCGAACGACTATCTCCACCCAACTTTCCATCTTCTATCATTTTGAGGTATGCGGATTTAGTGAGCAGCGTTACGGTTTCGCTGCCAAACAATCTATTCATGGCAAGACGAAAGTCATCATGAAGTAGATTTTTAAGCTGAGCTACATCTCGCAGGTCACCTGCTTTGGCAAACTGTTTTGTTACCTGCTCAATCAAAGCTTTGTCAGTTTGTGCCAGTGTTGTTAAGCTTGGCATCATTGTTAAGGTTAGAATAGTTACTAGATTTTTCATTGGTTTGTTGTTTTAGTTTATAGTTTGATTTTGATTGTTGTTCGCATGATAGAGTGATGCTGTAAGTCATCTTCTTGGCTAAAGGCCATTATTACATAGTATTCTTTGCTCTCTTGTAGGTCGTGATGGAATTTATCATTCACCGAAAGCGGAATAGAAAAGCTAATAGTTGTTGTGCCGTTCTCTTCTTTACCTACCCGTTGCGTAAGCGCTTCTGACCCGCCTAAGTCTAGAATACTTTTATGATCACCCGGCTTGACAATGAATCGATCATCAACGGTTACATAGTCTTGTTCAACCGCACCCATGATCAAGTTGGTACCTGAGAGTTCGTCTTTTGTGTTAAATCCGATGGCTACCCATCCATTGGTTGGAGCCGTAGCTTGACATTGCAAATGATCTTTCTCAAACCGCCATTGAAATGTCATGCCATTTACTACAGCGGATTTGAAATCCTTCTTTTGAGCGAGAAGTGAAAGACTTTCGGTGAGGACAATTGCCATTATAATTAATTTATTAATTGATATATCAATCATTTGTTTAAATTTTTTTATCCTGCTAAGTTTTTGATCATTCGAGATAACAATTTTTTAATCTGTTCTTTTTCAGCATCCGAGAAATCAATTACCCCTTGCGTCCGCATGGATTTTACCATCTCTAAGACTTTTTTAAAAAACTGCTCGCCCTTGGTCGTTAGGCTGAGCAAATAGTGTCTACGGTCGCCCTCTTTGGACTCTTTCTTTACCAATTTCTTTCGCACTAATATTTGCAGAATGCGTGTGATGGAAGCCGTATCCTTAAACAATGCGGTAGCAAGCGCCACTTGATTAATTTCCTTATTATCCCATATTTTCTTTAAGACCAACCATTGATCAACAGTGATATCATACCCCGCTTTTACAAAAGCCTCTTGTGAGTACCTGCGAGCCACTTTGTTGGTCTTGTCAATTAAGTAATAGAGAACATCTTCTAGTTTTTCGTCAATAGGCATTTTGCTGTTAATTGATATATCAATGATTCAAAGTAAAACAAAATTTACGAAAACTGAAAATATTTTTTGTTACATTTCGTTTTCGGGGACGTGGGTCGCTTTTTGGTGACTAATCTAAGGCTAGCATGGGAGGCCCGGAGCTTGGTTGTTCGTTGGATGGACTAATATAAATGGCTAGGTGGAGCTTTGCCAGATTGCTAAGAGCACCAAAAATCACATATTAATGTATGAAAGAAAGTTTCATTTCCATTTTGGTATTGCTCCCGGTTTTGTTGTGGGCACAAGGCACAGAACCGAAAGTGCAAGAGGGGCAATTTACTTTTGATACCGACAAACCCTTCACGCACCTGGAATTGGAAAAGGAAGAAGAGCCCATCGTTACAAAAAAGAAAAAGA
>JABFSY010000319.1 GCA_013140395.1 Cyclobacteriaceae bacterium | reverse complement strand
GTCGAGCCCTGTGCTAGGCCGTACAAAATTGCGCCAATGATCAGTAGCGTTGCATTGTTGGCCAATCCAAATGTAAGCATCGCGACTAGCATAAGGGGAATTGACGATTTCAACACTGCCACCCGCCCATACCGATCAGACGCTTTGCCCGCCACCAACCGAATGACTAAGCTCGAAACGGTTAGAAATGTAAATAGAAGACCTTTGTTCTTGATTCCCATTGCAGATCCAAAATCGGGAAGTAACGTAAAGGCCGTTCCATAGGAATAGGCAGTCAATAGCATGACAAGAGCGGGAGCAAAAACACTTGGTTCGAAAATATCCTTTCTGGATACTTTTAGAACATCCAATGCCACTTTCCTTTTTTCTTTCAATGTCTCTCTTACTTGCATCATAATGACGATCGACAAAAAAGCAAAAAGAGAAGACACGTAAAACATAACCGAGATACCAAAATTGTTTGCAACCGCGCCACCAATGGCCGGGCCACCTGCCATCCCCACAGCTCCTGCCGTACCAATCCATCCCATGGCTTCGCCCCTTTTGTTAGATGGCATCGTGTCTGTGATGTAGGCGGCAACTCCTGTAGGTGTAAAACCCGTAGAAAAACCATGAACAAGTCGTAGCAAAAGAAATCCTGCGATAGAAGTAAGCACAGGGTATAAAAAACTGCAGATCAAACAAACCACGCTTCCCACTAACATCACGGGCTTCCTACCCCATCGATCAGTTAGTTTACCGCTGAACGGGCGAGACAACATCGCGGTGAGCGTAAACAAAGAAATAATAAAGCCCTTGTAGTCAGCTCCTCCTAGATTACTCAGAAAATCCGGCAATTCTGGAATGAGCATGTTGAAGCTGGCAAAAAACAACACAGAACTGATGCACAAAAACCAAAACTGCGATGAGTAGGCGTGTGAAGCAGGCTTAGGATTCATTCTTTGCAGCAGCTTCTTGGCCTTCTAGTAAATATGCTTTAATAAAATCATCGAGGTCACCATCGAGCACGCTCTGCGCATCATGGCTCTCCACGCCTGTCCTTGCATCTTTCACCAATTTATAGGGATGTAAAACGTAGTTTCTAATTTGTGAACCAAAATCAATCTTCATTTTTCCAGCCTCCACTTTATCGCGCGCTGCGTTGCGTTTTTCCATTTCACGCTGGTACAATTTTGATTTCAACATTTGCATGGCGCGTTCGCGATTCGCGTGCTGGCTTCGTTCGACCTGGCAAACAATGACAATACCTGATGGTTTGTGTGTGAGTTGTACTTTGGTCTCGACTTTATTGACGTTCTGTCCTCCCGCTCCACCCGAGCGCGATGTTTGAATTTCAATATCGGCCGGGTTGACTTCAATCTGAATGGTATCGTCTACTTTAGGATAAACAAAAACAGAAGCAAATGACGTGTGTCTGCGCTGGTTAGAATCAAAAGGAGAAATACGCACCAACCGATGAACGCCTATCTCTGATTTAAGTTTGCCATACGCAAATGGGCCCTCGATTTCCAATGTTGCAGATTTGATCCCTGCAACCTCACCGGATTGATAGTCAATTTGCGAAACCTTATAACCACTCTTTTCCCCCCACATGATGTACATGCGGTTAATCATATCTGCCCAATCATTGCTTTCCGTTCCACCTGCACCAGGATTGATTTCCAATACCGCACTCAATTGATCTTCTTCCTGGCTGAGCATTTTTTTGAATTCCAACTCTTCTACTGCTCTGGCTACTTTGGGGAACTCAACATCCAATTCTTCTTCACTCACATCGCCTGCTTCGTGAAACTCATTTAATACTTCCAAATCCTCCACCAGCTTATTGACTTGGGCATACGCATCTGTCCAAATCTTTTTAGATCTGATATTTTTTAGGATTACTTCCGCCTCTTTGGGCTTATTCCAAAAATCTGCTTGGTGGGTGATGCGTTCTTCGTCTTCTATTTCTACAATCTTACGGTCGTAGTCAAAGATACCGCCTGAGGGCGGCAACACGGGCTTTTAGGTCCTTTAATTGTTCAGTGGTCATCTCGTTGGTGCGATAATAAAGCGCAAAAATAAACAATCGACATATACTTTCATCGATTGAACTGGTAATAGGGTGAAGTGTAATCAATGGTCCGAATCGATACACCGCGAGCCACTTTCTTGTATTTGGGTTTTATGAAAGACAACACGGCTCCTGCGGCAGCCACGCCTAGCGCTCGCTGGTTCGCCACATCAAAACCACTCTTATTTGTGCCAATCAAAACATTAAGTTGATCGATGGCAATATAGCCGACTCCGCCCACGAGCAATGCGCGCCCAAGTGTTTTAGTAAAGCTTCTATTTTTTTGGTTTCGCAATGAAAACTTTGCAATCCGTTGAAAAGGTATTGTGTCAAGTGCAGCTGTGATCAAGGTGAAATCGGTTAGCTCTGTAATATACCCTTCCACCAACCGTTGATCCTTTAACTTAAATTTGAAATAGTCACCTTCAGTAAATCGCCCAATGACATTTCCTTTTTGCAAGAAAACCAGTTGCTTTTGAGCCTGACATAAATATCCGCTTACTACAAAAATGAAACAGAAAAATGTCAGGGTACAAAATCTCATTGCATCCTAGGCTTCCAAGGAGTCTCTTCTACTTTTAGCTCTTGCGCCATCATACGGCAAAGCACAAACAAATAGTCAGAAAGTCGATTGAGATATTTGATGACTAATGGCTCAACCACTTCGTGTGCATTCAACGCAATAGTTAGTCGTTCTGCCCTTCTGCAGACGGTGCGTGCCACATGCCCAAAAGAAACGGACGGATGCCCACCAGGCAAAACAAAAAACCGCATCGGTGGCAGTTCTGCATCCATCTTATCCATCTCCTGCTCGAGTAAAACAACATCCTGTTCTTGCAGGGAAGGTATTTTTACTTTGCTGTTACCCGGCTCTGTAGCTAAAATAGAACCGATGGTAAAGAGGCGATCTTGAATCTCAACTAAAACTTCTTTTCTCTTTTGATTGACTTCTTGGTCTCGGACAAGGCCGATATAAGAATTTAATTCGTCAACGGTGCCATAAGTATCAATTCGCAGATCTGCTTTGGACACTCTTTTGCCTCCGAATAATGAAGTGGTTCCTTCATCGCCCGTCTTGGTGTAAATCTTCATCTCTCAAAGTTCGAAGATAAAAGGCGAAAGATCAAACATCAGATTGATCAACAAAAACTGACAAGCGATACTATCTTGTGAGTAACCTCAAAGGCGAGTTTAGAAAATCAGTTTCTGCTGAATAAGGCTATTCGCTAATGTCCGACAGCTACAGAAGCCGGGTTTCGCGTCACTTTTTCATTCTTGCGATCCCACTCGATTAATCCATCGCGCAGGCGAATAATACGATGCGAATAGTGTGCGATATCATCCTCATGCGTAACGAGGATGATGGTATTGCCTTTATCATGTAAATCCTGAAAAAGATTCATGATGTCATAGGAAGTTTTGGTATCCAAGTTACCCGTGGGTTCATCCGCGAGAATGATCGAGGGATTGTTGACCAATGCACGTGCGATAGCGACCCGTTGACGTTGACCACCCGAAAGTTCATTGGGCTTGTGGTGGTAGCGATCTCCCAAATTCACGCTTTCCAAAGCGGTCATGGCAATTTCTTCGCGTTCGTCCTTGCTATAGCCAGCGTAAATCAACGGAAGTGCCACGTTCTCAAGGGCTGACGCTCTTGGCAACAGGTTGAATGTCTGAAATACGAATCCAATCTCCTTATTTCTAATTGCGGCCAACTCATTTTCGGTCATCTCACTTACTTCTTGACTATTAAGCCTATACGTACCGCTCGTAGGCGAATCCAAGCAACCGACAATATTCATCA
>JABFSY010000017.1 GCA_013140395.1 Cyclobacteriaceae bacterium | reverse complement strand
CTATTTTGCCAGCGACAGGCAAGGCGGTAAGGGAGGCTTAGATATTTGGAAGATTGAATTCAAAAGTGATGGTAAGTGGAGTCCTCCAATTAATCTAGGTCCAGAAGTAAATACAAAAGACAATGAAGATGCACCGTTTATCCACCCCGATCAGAAGACTCTTTTCTTTACCTCTGATGGCCACGCCACCATGGGTGGAAGAGATATATTCAAGACTAGTTTAGTCAATGGTAAGTGGACCAAACCTGAAAACATGGGGTATCCGGTGAACACAACTTCCAACGACAACTACTTCACACTTTTGGCGGATGGCAAACGTGCCTATTTTTCATCAGATCGAAAAGGAGGACAGGGAGCACAGGATATCTATTATCTAGACATGCCTGAGAATTCAATGACCATACCATTGACCATGATAAAAGGAAGAGTGTTAAACACGGAGACAGGCAAACCGATGCCTACCAAAATGTATGTAGTCGATATGGAGACAAAAAAGGAGTTGGAGTTTGTCTACAACCCAGACCCCAAAACAGGAGAGTACCTTATCATTTTGCCCCCTTCAAAAAACTATGATATCGTTATTGAGTCGGAAGGCTTTCTTCCTTACACGCTGAATGTAAATATCCCTAATCAAACCTATTTCTATGAGTTGTATCAGCAAGTGAGTTTAAAGTCGATCAAACAATTTGACGTGGTAGTGGGGCAAGAGGTAGAAGTGAAAAACGCCTTTTACGATACGGATGCCGATGTAAAGACTGAGTTACGCAAATCAAATGAAGCGAAATTAGTGCAAACCGGAAAAGTAGACGTTTATGACATGATGTTGGATTTGATGGCCTCTAACGATAAAGAAGGCATTGAGTACCTGACCGGCCTTATCGAACACACTGACCCGATAGATGGGGTTAATTTCAATGAAAAAGAAAACTCCAAAATTGATGTTGTATCGAGAACGTTCTACTTTGACGAGAGTGATGAAAGCAAGTTTGAACAGAAAAAAGTGGATGGTAAGGTGGTGTTCTCATTGCCCACTGTAAACATCACAGAAGAACTACAGAATAAGAAAGCTGGCGTGAAGCCTGCAACTGCATTTGACAAAAATGCATTGGCAAAGTTTAGCAAAGTGTTTTTTGACCAGGGGAAAAGTGAGTTAAAACCGATTTACAACAAGGAGTTGGATATCATTTTAGTAACGCTAACCCAAAATCCAGTATTAGGTGTAGAGATTTCTGGTTTTGCTTCGGCAGAAGGGACAGAAGAAGCAAATCGTGAACTCTCTAATAAGCGGGCAATAGCTGTGCTTGATTATCTTAATCATCAAGGCATCGTGAGAAGACGCATCGTAGCGAAGGGCTACGGGGCAACAAAGGATCAAACGGCTGCTAAAGAAGAAGGTAGAAGAGTAGAGGTACGCGTGGTTGAGCTAAAATAACGGCATAAAAGGATTAATAACGAACTATCACCATAGCTTAAAAATCGGTAATCATTCTCTAGCGCCTGTTGGTAGATTTTTTTCCAATCCTTTCCAACAAAAGCAGCAACGAGTAGCATTAGTGTAGATCCTGGCTGATGGAAGTTAGTGATCAATGCGTTGACTGTTTTTATTTGATAGCCCGGCACGATGTATATCGAAGTTTCCCCAGCCAACTGCGTTTCTCCATCCCGCATCATTTTTTTTAGCACGTTTTCAAAAGCTTCATGGCGACCCATGTTTTTTGCTCTATTGTTATCTTGGTATGGCTCATCTTGGGCAATTTGGAAGATTGCATCAGGTTCAGTTGATAGTTTTACTCCATACCAGTACAAGCTTTCCAGTGTTCGCAATGAGGTGGTACCAACGGCAATAATATACTGTTGGTCAATTAAATTTTCGAGGTTTTTTTTAGAGACCACCATTTGTTCAGCATGCATGGTGTGATCAAGAGCGTTTTCTGCTTTGACAGGCTGAAAGGTCCCCGCACTTACGTGCAGTGTCAAAAAATCATTGGTAATTTTACGTTGACGAAGCTTCTCGAAAACACGCTCGGTAAAATGTAGTCCTGCCGTTGGGGCAGCCACAGCTCCCTCTTTTTCCGAATAGATAGTCTGGTACCTTTCTTTATCGCTCGCCTCAACCTCTCGTTTCAAATAGGGAGGTAATGGAGTGGCGCCCATATATGAAATCACTTCTGCAAATGTTAGTTGGTCGGACCATTCGAAATGAACGATCGATTTTTCACGATCTATGAAGGTGGCGGCTAGCTGATGATTGCCGGCCCGTTTTGTCAATATCCCTTCGTTCCATCGTTTAGCATTTCCGACAGCCACATGCCACTCACAAGAGCCGTGCGCTTCCATTGACATTGATACAAGTGGAGATGGAAAGACCGGATTAAGTAGGAAGACTTCAATTTCTGCACCCGTTTCCTTTTTGAACAAGAGGCGGGCAGGGATCACTTTTGTGTTGTTGAAGACCAACATCGAGTGAGCGGGTAAGAACTGATCAAGGTCCGTGAATTGCGAATGAGTGATTACACCTTGTTTGTAAACGAGCAGTTTTGAGTGATCTCGCATTGGCAATGGAAAAAGCGCAATTCGCTCTGGTGGGAGTTCGTATTTGTACTCGTTAATGTCAATCATTTCTTCCATGCGCGGGCAAAGGTAGCAGTTGTCTTTTATGGTTTGCAATCAGGTCATAGATGTTTACTGGTTTTGTTATTCGGTTTTAAACGCGAACTTTCGCTATCCAATCTATTTTGTTCATGGCATTAAGAGTTAGTATTCATAAGCAAGTTTTTCACTTTAATTTCGAAGCCAGAACATCGCGAGGCCCAATGAAAAATCGCACGGCTTGGTTTATCAAACTTTGGAATGAGTTCGATTCATCAATTTTTGGGTTGGGAGAATGTGCACCGCTAGAGGGCCTGAGCAAAGAGACAGAAGCTGAGATGGACTCGCTCCTCGCCAGTTTGGAATTAAAAATCAACAACCAAGCTATTGAGTTGCCTTTTCCGGGGTTTTCATCACTCCGTGATATCTATCATTTTTTATTGCAACACCAGCTTTCGTCTGATGTATCCTCTATTTGCTTCGCTATGGAGACTGCGCTGCTTGACTTGTCAAATGGGGGAGTGCGAACGCTATTCAAAACTGATTTCCTGAAAGGCGTACCTATTCCAATTAATGGATTGATCTGGATTGGAGGTTTAGACTACATGCTACAACAAATCGATATCAAGATAAAGGATGGATTTCGATGCATTAAGATAAAAGTAGGTAGTCTAAATTTTGAAAAGGAGTGTGATATCCTGCAATACATCCGAAGAAAATACTATCGGGAAGATATCGTTGTCAGATTGGATGCTAACGGAGCCTTCAAGCCGGATGAGGCCATGTTCAAGCTATTGGATATGTCACGCTTCGGCATTCACTCCATTGAGCAACCCCTGAAACCAGGAGCTAGGGAAACGGAACTACTTTGCAAACAATCGCCCATTCCCATCGCGTTGGATGAGGAACTTATCGGAGTGAATACGGCTGCGGAAAGAAAACTACTATTGGAGAGATTACGCCCTGCCTATATCATACTAAAACCCTCTTTGCATGGTGGACTTTTTGCCTGCCAAGAATGGATTGCGTTGGCCGAGGAATTGAAAATTGGCTGGTGGATGACATCCGCCCTTGAATCCTCCGTTGGACTCAATTCGATCGCTCAGTTTACTTCTACATACCCCATCCATCTACCCCAAGGCCTGGGTACCGGGCAGATTTATGAAAACAACATTGAATCTCCGCTCACTGTGCATAAAGGGCATATTTACGATAATCAATTGATTAACTGGGATTTGAGCTCCATTTTCCCCGCTGAACAAGAGCCCGAATAATTA
>JABFSY010000392.1 GCA_013140395.1 Cyclobacteriaceae bacterium | reverse complement strand
AAGAGCTTTCCGATCATCGGAGTAGGAGGGATCATGTCACCAGAAGATGCAGTCGCCAAGATAAATGCCGGAGCGGATTTAATTCAGATTTATACCGGCTTCGTGTACGAGGGGCCTGGGTTTATTGCCAGGATCAATAGAAAGCTTTTGGATTCCTAACAACAGTAATCAAACAAGATATTTAGCCGATTTTAAGTGCCCGGTTGATTCTGTCACCATATTTGTTTTCTACAAAATCGATAACGTTAAAGTACAGAGCGAATAATAGCAGTTGTAAATGTTGGCCGGTGACTACGTATACAAAAACCGTAAATAATGTGAACACCACGATATAAGTTAAGTATTTCAAAAAGAAGCGCCCTATTTTTTGGCGGAACATCACTACTTTCAAAACTCGTTCATTGTTTCTTCTGGAAAGTACATACCAAGTAGTGGCGAAATACAGCATAAACACCAAAGAGAAAAGCAGCAGGGTAATTTTGGGACGTCCTTTTACAATGCCTAGATAGGTGTTGATCATTAGTAGTGGACCTGGTTGTTCTCCTAAAAAAGTTTGATGAATATCATTCTCGTAAAAATCGCCTACCACGAGCAGGCGACCTTTTACTGTTTCTTGAATTTCTTCTGGCGTAAAATTGTCAAGTGCTTCGCCCACATTCCAAACAGTGATCTCGTTATTGTCCATGTGAAAACGCCTGATGGGTAGGTCAACGATGAATGAATTGAGCCACCAACCTTCAGAAAAGACAAATCCAGCAAATTTTTTGTGTGAAGACGGGTGCAACGCCTCATATAATCGGAGTGGCAAATATTTAACAGAGTTATCATACATCAGACGATACTTCAAGAAGGTATCGGACATGGTCGCATATTGAGCCAACGCGTAATCAAGGCCTTCGTGTGGCTTTTGAATGATAGACTTTTCAGTAGGGTGACTCGACAAGGTGACGCGTTTCATTTTTTTTAGTTCAGCTATCAATGCGGAATCATATTTTGTTGGGTAGTCCATAAAAAGATCCCACACGGTATAAAGTGGTGGGACGGGTGCTGCATTGATGATGTGGACCAGGTCGCGTAGTTTCTGGCGATCGGTGATTGGTTTGGTGCCGATGCCGTAGTCATCTGCATATGGCACCAAAAGTTTATCGTACGAACAATTGATGAGAAGCAATTTTTTCTTCAGTGTATCGACTTCTTCGTCTTTGCTATCAAACAGCAAGTAGCGTGACTGGGTTACTCGCTCTACCAGAACTTCGTCACCAAATTCCCATGTGCTAATACTCATCCATAAAAAAGTGAATATCGTGAGCGTGAAGGCATGGATCGAACAGATCAGCGCTAGACGGGCTCGAATTTTATTTTTCGAATTCAAGTGATCAATGCGTGAACAGGCGTTGTTTTATCCAACGAGCAAGGTTGGTATCCTCTACATGGCCATAGTGCTCCACAATGAAGTTCTTAATTTCCTTTATGGCAACGGTTGGAGGTTGATTAGAGTATGTGTCTACAATTACCTGACATTCTTTTTCTAATTTATCTTCATCTACATATCGTGGCCAGAAATAGCCGATCAACTCACCAGACCCGGGCAAGTCAAGACTCAGTTTTTCATCTGGATAGTATTCGATCATTACCTTTGAATTTATTTCATCTCCAACCTCGGGCAATAGTTTCAATTTGCTTAGGGCTACATCTTGGCCAACCGATACTTTGCGACTGACCGCAACCTTTTTTAATTTATAGATCGCAATCACCACAGCGGGTGGCTTGAGATTAATAAACTGACTATTGAGGGTGATAATGCCATCGTCCAGAATTACAACGGTATCCTTTAAGGTTTCATTTAAATGTGACCAATACTCGCTTGAAGTAGACCTGCTGGCAGTAGATTTTTCATCTGGCTTCAAAAATGATTCGATTAGGAGTTTGAGTTCCCGGGGTGAGTTATCGGGTACCCCTCTAATCATCTTTCGTCCGATTTTAGGATTTATTACGATCACAAAATCATTTTTGTGAGAGAACTTTAATGGATCGGTGAGCTTAATCCGATCACCCTGTTGTAGCGCTCTACTTAGGTTCACGTGCTCGATGAGTCCGGAAATAGAGATCACTCGATACACCTCATTTGCTTGTGCCTGCGACAGGTGAGTTAACAAAAATGCAAAAGCGAAGAATACAACTTTTTTCATAAGGAGTTTCAGTTTACTAGTTTAACTCAGATATCACTTTTTCTTCTCATCGGTAATAAACATAAAATCGCTTCCGGGTTCATTCGTTCCAAATTCGTTATAGGTAGGACCCGGTTCCACTTTTTCCACAAAACTCACAATCTCGCTGAACGTGAGGATGCCGTCTTCGCCTCCGCGGCTCCTAAGTGCTTCGATGAATTTTCTGGCAAATGGAGAATGGTTGCCTTTGATTCCATCAGATACGTAGGTGTTTCCCCCGGATGTAATGTACTTCCGTGTTCTGTATTTGATTTTCGACATGATAAATCGTTGCCTGTCCATGTCAGTAAAATCTTCTTGTCCCCGGCTGGCAACAGTTGGGTTGAACGTTCCGCCATAACAAACATCGAGTACCAACAGGATATGCTCACAAGGAATATTGTTTACATATTCGCGCAAGTTAGCGTACGACAAATAGGAATCTTTTATATCATCTTCCTTTTTAGAATCGCGCGCAGCGATGTATCCCATCTTTTGCACCTTATCGAACTCCCCGTGGCCTGCAAAGAAAATGAAAAGCTGATCACCTTTTGAGTAGCTCCTTTCCGTGTGATTGCGAATTTCTTTTTGTATTTGTACGCGCGTGGGGTCTTTGAGCAACTTTGTTTCAAAGCCATAGTACTCCTCTAAGTCTTTTTGTATGGCAGTGGCGTCAAACACCGGATTGCTCAGCTGTTGCAACTCATCGTATTGATCGGTGGCAATAATCAACGCATAGTCTTTTCCATTCCTAAAATGACTATCTTCACTTGCGTTAGCGGATCGTTCTGTGATAAGTGTTTTAACGAGTCTGTTGTTATTAAAGTCACGCGCTACGAAGGGAATATTCCACCTTCCTAACGCCACCTGAGTCTCATGTTGAAAGAATCCATTTTCCGCAACTTTCACTTCCTGATTGTTGATCGTTAAACTGGCAACCCCGTTTTTTGACGTGACTGTTCCTTTGATAACTAGCTTATTCGACTGCGGTATGAACACGGAGTCAAAAGGTGTATTGGGTTCCAATAGAGTGACGCGAATATCCTCCGTTAACGAGACATATTGTGTTGATGCGATTTTACTTCTCCCTTTAATTCCAAGTTCTTTCAAATCATACAGTTGAACTTTTTCTGAAAGATCTACAACAGCAAGCTGTTGGCCGCCAACGCTACTGTTGAGTGAGAAAAAGTGGTAATAGGGCCCCAGTGAGCCCACCAACTGTTTAGAATCGAGATCATGTATTTTAATAGTGTTATCAAGGCTTCCGGTGAAGAGGTATTTGCCATCGGTACTAAATTCCATATCGTTCACCATGTCTTTGTGTTCTTTTAGCGTGGCAACAACATAAGAAGAATACATGTCGATCAGCTGTACGCCTTTTTTTTCCCTGCTTATTGCAATCAATTTGTCGTCAGGACTAAAACAGATTGCACGCACTTTGCCGATATCTGCATTTAGTTTTTTTACTTCTGCCCAATTCGATGTACTCCAGCAGGTAACGGTACCTTCGTAGCCACCGGCTGCCAAAATCTTTCCATCATTGGTAAAAGCCACACTGGTGATCTCCTTCTGGCTGTCACCTTGTGTGTGAATCACTTTGCCTTCAATAAAATCCCAAACAAAAACTTTCTTATCGACTGAACCCGATGCCAACAATCGGCTATCCGGGCTAAAGG
>JABFSY010000341.1 GCA_013140395.1 Cyclobacteriaceae bacterium | reverse complement strand
CTTTTTTTCATCCCTCCGCTGATTTCGGAAGCCATTTTCTTATTGACGTTTTCAAGCCCCACCCGCTTTAGACAGAAGTTAACACGGTCAAGTTTTTCGTCTTGCGGCATTTTCGTTAAAATCTCCAATGGGAACATAACGTTTTGTTCTACATTTTTGGAATCGAACAACGCGCTTCCTTGAAAAAGCATACCAATCTCTCTTCTGATTTCTGACTTTACTTCTTTGTCGGCTTCGGTAAAATTCCTCAGATCATAAAAGACATTTCCAGCGTCAGGCTGTAGCAATCCAACAATGCATTTCAATAGCACACTTTTTCCTGTGCCACTAGACCCAATGATCAAATTTGTTTTTCCTTTGTCGAACTCGCCACTGATCCTAGTGAGAACGGCCTTGCCATTGAAAGACTTATCGATATTTTTAATTTTGATCATGTACTAAAGCAAAAGGTTTGCTAAAAAATAGTCTGCCAACAAAACAGCTATAACGCTAGAGGTAACGGCTTCGGTGCTGGCAATGCCCACCTCCAAAGCGCCCCCGTGAGTATAATATCCTTTGTAGCAAGAAATAGAGGAAATTAGAAACGCAAAAACGATTGATTTTGTCAACGCGAATGTGATGGTGTATTCGTTAAAGACAGATCGAATGCCCATGATGTATTCTGTAGGAGTCATAATTCCGGTGAGCGTGCCCACTAAATAGCCGCCTAACATGGAGCATACCCCGGCAAAAATCACAAGCATCGGATACATCAACATGGAAGCAATAATCTTTGGGAGGACTAGGTACGAGGATGAATTGATACCCATTACTTCCAACGCGTCAACTTGCTCAGTGATGCGCATTGTGCCTAATCCACCAGCCATGCTAGAGCCAATTTTTCCAGCAAAAATAATTGCCATAATCGTAGGTGCAAGTTCTAACACCGTCATTTCCCGAACTACTTGTGAGATGACAAATCGCGGTACAAGTGGTGTAACTAAGTTAAAAGCCGTCTGAACGGTTGTTACGGCACCCATAAAGGTGGAAACCAAGACGAATAGTGAAATTGACTTCACACCAATTTGCACACATTCTTCCATCACCAATCGGTAGTAGGTGATAAACGTTTCTCTTCGCACTACCAGCGATTCAAGAAACAAAACGTAACGGCCAAATTCCTTCATCTAATTGACTTGATATACTATCTTGCTCAAAGATAAATATTCCTATGAACAAATTATTAGCACTTACCGGTGGTACGAAAGGCATAGGCAGAGCCGTGATAGAGAGGTTTGCACAGGTTGGCTTTGATATAGCGACCTGTGCCCGAAAAGAAAATGACCTGATGAATATGAAGCATGATTTGGAAACCAAATACTCCGTTAAGGTTCACACCTATGTGGCTGACATGTCGGTCAAAGCCCAGGTTGTTGCTTTTGGTGGTTTTGTAAAGAGTATTCAACAGCCGGTGGATGTGTTAGTAAATAATGCTGGTTTTTTTATCCCAGGTTCCCTGCTGGATGAGGAAGATGGAGCCCTTGAACGGATGGTGGAAAGTAACGTGTATAGTGCCTATCACCTATCCCGCTCGATTGTACCCGCTATGAAAGAAATTCGGAGGGGCCATGTATTCAATATGTGTTCGATAGCTAGTATCAAAGCATATCCAAACGGAGGTTCCTATGCCATCTCAAAATTTGCATTGCTGGGTTTTTCAAAAGTGTTGCGAGAGGAGCTCAAGGAATACGGTGTTAGGGTCACAGCTGTGTTGCCCGGGGCTACACGAACAGCCAGCTGGGATGGTGTAGATTTGCCCGAGGACCGGTTTATGCGGGCTGAGGATGTGGCCGAGACGGTGTTTTCTGCCTATTCCATATCCGAACGAAGCGTGGTTGAAGAGATCATTATTAGACCACAATTGGGCGATATTTAGTGGTTTTTTCGTTGAACAAAATGGAGGGCAAACGGTTAACTTTGTGGAAATTAGCATTAAGTGAATACACACATTTCTCAAGTAAAGCAGTACTGCAATAGTCTAGTTAGTTACAGTCGCAGAAAGACCCGCGTGGTGAACATTGGAGACGTTCCATTGGGTGGGGAAAATCCAATCCGCGTACAATCAATGACCACAGTGGACACCATGGACACCAAGGGATCGGTTGAGCAGGTGATACGGATGGTGGATGCAGGGTGTGAATATGTTCGAATCACAGCACCCAGTCTCAAAGAAGCTCAAAACCTGGAAGTGATAAAGAAAGAACTGCGGAGCCGTGGCTATATGGTGCCGCTCATCGCTGATATTCATTTTACTCCCAATGCAGCCGAGTTGGCTGCAAGGTTGGTCGAGAAAGTGAGAATCAATCCGGGAAACTACGCTGACAAAAAACGGTTTGAAGAAATTGATTATACGGAGGAGTCCTACCGAGCAGAACTCGATCGAATTCGCCAAAAGTTTACACCGCTGGTTAAAATTTGTAATGAGTATGGAACCGCTATGCGAATCGGAACCAATCATGGCTCCTTGTCCGATCGAATTATGAGCCGCTATGGTGATACACCGCTCGGTATGGTGGAGTCAGCACTGGAATTTTTGAGAGTCTGTGAAGACCAGAATTTCTATAATATCGTTTTGTCGATGAAGTCGAGCAACCCGCAGGTGATGGTGCAAGCTTATCGGCTGTTGGTGCAGAAACTGGATGAAGAAGGTTTCCAACCCTACCCACTACATCTGGGTGTTACAGAGGCAGGAGACGGGGAAGACGGCAGAATAAAATCTTCAGTAGGTATCGGGACCTTGCTAGAAGACGGGCTTGGCGATACGGTGCGAGTATCATTAACGGAAGAACCAGAAGCCGAAGTACCTGTTGCGCAGACGTTAGTAAGTCGTTACAATGAACGGAGTTCGAACATCGCGATTCCGGAAATGATTGACTACCCAATTAATCCGTTTGCTTATACCAGACGTGTCACGAACGAGGTTTTGAATTTTGGTGGACACCAGGTGCCTCGCGTTATTGCCGACTTGTCGCTTAGAGAAAAGATTACCCCCGCATCATTCTTTGCATTGGGCTATCATTATTCGGTGCCTCTTGATAAGTGGAATATCGCAGACATCGCTTGTGACTATGTATTTGTAAATGACAAATCAGTAGATTTTGATATCCCCGGGACATTAGGCATTATTTACGCACACAAGACTTGGCTTAAGTACAAAGACAGGGATCGATCTTATCCTTTTATTTTGGCTAAAGATTATCTGGCCGGAGTCGAGAAATCGAATCAGCTTAACTTCGTCTATGCTTGCCTCGCAGATGTTTCCCTTGAATTTGTAAAAAAGATCAAAACCGACCCTACAGTTGTTTTGCTGATCGATACCCATCACCCCCATGGCATGGCGGAGCAACGGAGGTTATTCGTTGAGCTGATCGATCGAGATTGTCGGGTGCCAGTTGTCATCGGTCGTGCGTATCGCGATCTAAAGGCTGATCAACTACAAATTTATTCGGGCACCGACATCGGAGGGTTATTGATAGACGGACTAGGAGATGGTGTTTTCATTGCTGCCGAGAATTGTGGGTCAGACAAACTCGTCAACGAAACTGCATTTAATATTCTGCAAGCGACCCGCACCCGCATTTCAAAGACTGAATACATTTCCTGCCCATCTTGTGGAAGAACATTATTTGACCTGCAAGAAACGACTGCCAAAATAAGAGCTCGAACCAGCCACCTGAAGGGTGTGAAGATTGGTATTATGGGTTGTATCGTCAATGGCCCTGGTGAAATGGCTGATGCAGATTATGGCTACGTAGGATCTGGGCCCGGCCGCATTACTTTGTACAAGGGAAAAGAGGTGGTGAAGAAGAATGTTCCAACACCGCAGGCAGTGGACGAACTCATTAATTT
>JABFSY010000472.1 GCA_013140395.1 Cyclobacteriaceae bacterium | reverse complement strand
AAGTAAATTTTTTATGGACACTTTTTGTAACGTAAAAAAATACAATGCCAACGTTTCTTGTTTCAAGGAATCGGCTAGCTGTAGAGGTATTTTATTACTCCTTGTTGTTTTCATAAGTTCATGCGCGCAGCCAACGAAACAGAAATTTGATTTAGTTATCAGAAACGGGACTGTTTATGACGGATCAGGCGCAAAACCTTACCGTGGAGATGTAGCTATTCAGGCCGATACATTGGCTGCCATCGGAGATCTATCAAATGTCACTGGGAAAGAAGAGATAGATGTAAAAGGACTTGCTGTGTCACCCGGGTTTATTAATATGCTAAGTTGGGCAGATGGTTCTTTGCTAAAAGATGGTCGTTCCATGAGCGATATCAAGCAAGGAGTAACGCTAGAGGTTTTTGGAGAAGGATGGAGCCCTGGGCCGAGGAAGAAGAGTAGTAGCAAAGACACATTGTGGCGTTCGCTAGGTGAGTATTTTGAGGTGCTGAAAAGGAAAGGCGTCAGCCCGAACTTTGCTTCGTTTGTTGGCGCCACTTCGGTTAGAAATATTGTGCTAGGGCTTAATAATAAAAAACCGAATCAGGAGGAATTAAGCCAAATGAAAGAGCTCGTTCGTGCTTCGATGAAAGAAGGAGCGATGGGCTTGGGCACGTCACTGATTTATGCGCCCGCTGATTATGCATCTACTGAAGAGCTTATCGAATTGAGTAAGATTGTTGCTGAATACCGAGGCATGTATATCACTCATATGCGCAGTGAGAGCGATAAAATTCTTCCTGCCATGAATGAAGTTTTTCGAATTGCGAAAGAAGCAAACCTACCGGCAGAGATTTATCATTTGAAAATAAACAACACCTGGAACTGGAATAAAATTGACACCGTACTTGCTAAGATTGATAGCGCACAAAAAGCAGGCTTGAAAATAACTGCAAACATGTACACGTACAACGCCAGCGGAACAAGTATTACAGCGAGGTTGCCTACTTGGGTCCAGGAAGGTGGGTTGCGTGAGATGAGAAAGAGACTTCGAAATCCAGCCATGCGAAAGCGCTTGTTGCGCGACATGGAACAAGGCATACCCAGTAGGAATTCAGATCCTAAAGATGTCATGCTGATGGGTTTTCGAACTGATTCTTTGAATAAACTCTACAAGGCGAAAAGATTGAGTGAGGTGGCAAGCCTTCACGGCAAAAGTGCCAATGAGACAATTTTGGATTTGTTAGTGGCAGACAAATCAAGTATACCGTGTATTTTCTTTTTGATTTCGGAAGACAACATCAAAAAAATGCTGTCTCTACCCTACGTGAGCATTTGTTCGGATGCTGGTTCCATGGCAGATGAAGCACCCTTCAACGAGAGCGGCACGCATCCAAGAGCTTATGGAAGTTTTGCTCGACTACTCTCAAACTATTCCCGAAAAGAAAAATTGATTACGACTGAGGAAGCGATTAGAAAAATGACTTCACTTCCGGCACACAACCTGAAGATAAAACAACGTGGACTTTTAAGAGTAGGTTATTTTGCAGATGTAGTTGTTTTTGATCCAGCAAAGATTGATGACCATGCAACCTTTGAAGATCCCCATCAATATGCGACTGGCGTGTCACATGTTTTTGTGAACGGGCAACAGGTATTAAAGGATGGCGACCACACCGGAAGGAAACCGGGGCGTTTGGTAGTTGGGCCGGGGTTTGAAGACAAGATCAATCGATAGCACTCAATTTTGATGTGGGAGTCTGGTGTTAAATGATTACCTTTGACGCTCGATCCTCCCAATTCCCGTAAAAAGCCGTTTTCAACGGTGCGTTCACCAGTCGGTGAACAGGTTAGTCAAAGAGGCATTAAGTAAACAGTCGTCTCTCATATCAAAAATCAGTATGTCATTTGAAAAATTAAGTCTTATTGAGCCAATTCTTCGGGCTTTAAAAACAGAAGGTTACACAACACCCACACCCATTCAAGAGCAGGCCATTCCAATCTTATTGGAGCGCAAAGATTTACTCGGATGTGCTCAAACTGGAACAGGAAAAACTGCTGCTTTTGCTATTCCTATTTTGCAATTGTTGCATCAAGATGAATTGTATAAGGCCAGCGTTGGCATCAGCACATTAATACTAACGCCAACCCGCGAATTGGCCATTCAAATTGGCGAAAGCTTTGCGGCTTATGGCCGACATTTGAAATTGAAACACACCGTCATCTTTGGAGGAGTTTCTCAAAAATCGCAGACAGATGCGCTGCGCGCAGGCGTCAACATCCTCATAGCCACACCTGGCCGGTTACTTGATTTAATGAATCAACGATACGTCAAGCTGGATCATATTAAAATTTTCGTGTTGGATGAGGCAGACCGCATGCTTGACATGGGATTCATACACGATGTAAAAAAGGTGATTGCGAAACTGCCACCCAAGAGGCAGACATTATTCTTTTCAGCCACCATGCCGAAAGAAATTTCTTCGTTGGCAAATTCAATTCTTACAAATCCGGTACGTGTTGAAGTAACTCCAGTCTCTTCTACAGCCAATACCATTCAGCAGTCTTTGTATTATGTCGACAAGAAAAATAAAAAGTCACTTTTGTTGCACCTCTTGAAAGACGAGTCAGTCATTACAGCTTTGGTGTTTACCCGTACCAAACATGGTGCAGATAAAGTAACAACGGATTTGAACAAAGCGGGTGTTCACGCTGAAGCCATCCACGGAAACAAATCTCAAAATGCTCGCCAGCGAGCGTTAAGTAATTTTAAACTACAAAAAACTCGCGTGCTTGTTGCAACTGATATTGCAGCACGCGGTATTGACGTAGATGAACTTTCAACGGTGATTAATTTTGAATTACCTAATATTCCTGAAACGTATGTGCACAGAATTGGCCGTACCGGCCGCGCGGGATTAAGCGGTAAATCCATTTCGTTTTGTGATTTTGAAGAAAGAGAATTCCTTCGCGACATACAGAAGTTAATCGGAAAGCCCATACCTGTTATCGATGGCCATCCCTTTCCCATGACAGCTACAAGTGGAGATGCGGATAAGCCTAAAGAAGTCCCTCGTCATGGTCAACAGCGTAGAAATGGCTCAAGGCCTACTTCTTCTCCAAGTTCTTCTGCACACGCAGGTAAGAGTTGGGGAGGCAGACAGAGACGACCAAATTGATTCCCAGAGCTTTTACCCAACTTTCAGTTCATTGACTTGAATAAAGGGCGCTACGTATTCATCTATTTCAACGTAAAAAGGCTCGTTGGTTAAGTGTGTAACAGCTCGGTTGAGTACCATCTGCACCACATTGGAGTATTTGTCCAAATCCACGTTACCCTTTTTCAAATCAAGCAATTGGTCTTTCACGGACTCTACCATTTTTCGAGTCGGTTTTACATTGAATTTGTAAATGATGTAGGTAGGCAGGTCGCTAATCATTCGCGTGATGATCAGCTCACGATGCTCTTTTAGTATTTCTCGCAATTGCAGTAGAAGTACATCCGGGTTGGTGTCAATGAGTTGCTTCGTGCCCAGCAGGGCAGATTTTATTGTCTTCATAGAGGATTTAGTGTTTAGGCCGCAAAATGTAATTGGGTAGTTAAGTTCATCCGGATGCTCTCATCGATCTCCAAAAAAAAGTAGTCGTTCTTGATCTTGATTTCATCTTTCCGCTTTAGCTCCTTCAGTAGTGGTTGATAGTACTCCATATCTACGTCTTTACTTTTCAATTGATCGATCTTTTGGGCAATCTCCATTAACTCATCTCGATTTGGCTGAAAGCGAAATTTGAATTCCATATAGGTTCCCAAGTCTGTTAGTATCCGATTCACCAACGCATCACGATGCTGATTAAAGATGGCGCGTATTTGAAACAGTTGAATATTCGCTTCTCGGGCTCGTACAACCCTTGCCCAAATAAGTCC
>JABFSY010000178.1 GCA_013140395.1 Cyclobacteriaceae bacterium | reverse complement strand
ACTATTACTTTTTTTCTTGCAACCTATTCGATGTTTAAAATTACAGAGATCACAAATTTAGCAAAAAAAGAGATGCTTCGAAATAATGCAATAACACTGGAACAGAACGAAGAACTAAAAAGAGTTAATCACGAGTTGGATAAATTTGTCTACTCTGCCTCACACGATTTGAGTGCGCCATTAAAGTCGATAGCGGGGCTTATTCAAATCACAAAGATGGAAAGCCCGCCCACCGTAGTAAATCAGTACCTGGATTTAATGCATAAAAGCGTTTCCAAGTTGGAGACATTTATTCAAGACATTGTGAATTATTCACGCAACAGCAGAATGCCGATCAAGCATGAAAAAATCGATGTTTCTTCATTGGTAAAATCAATTTGGGAAGATCACCTATACTATACCAAGCAGCAAAGCAAAATAGAATTACAACTGGAAGATCACCTGTCTTCCTTTTATTCTGACGAAACGCGCCTCCGGATCATTTTCAACAATCTCCTATCAAATGCCATCAAATTTCACCTTGAGGAGGAAAGGGAGCGGCCGTATGTCAAAGTAGTGGCGCAAGAGCATGATCGAGCTTATGTTTTTGAAGTTGTTGACAACGGGCGTGGGATGAATGCAGAAATCAGGGATAATATTTTTAAGATGTTTTTTAGGGGTAGCCCCAGTATTCCGGGTTCTGGTTTGGGCCTATACATTTTAAAAGAATCGGTGGAAAAACTAAATGGCGTGGTTGGAGTAGAGAGCGAAGTAGACAAAGGCTCTAGCTTTAAGATTCGCATCCCAAAGCGGCTAAAAGAATGGTCTAATGAAAGGCTAAATTAATGCACCTTGGTGGTGTCACTACATCTTGATGCCTGAAAACAAACCTTTTCTCCATCTAATGGAATCCGACCTTGTTTGTTTAAAATTCCATCTAATCGGAGATTAGCAATAGCAGGCTCTCCCTCCGCAATTGTGGCAAGCATAATGTGGTCGAAAGCACGATCACTTTTTGCATCTTGACCACCGCCTGTCGTAGCCATCATAATGTAGTCGTGTTGGTTGCGCTCAGTGTATGAATACTTATGCTGATGCCCATTCAAAACCGTAAACTTGCGGCTTCCCAGCGCACCTTCAATCCGTTCTAAACTTCCCTTCCCAGTTCGTTGCCACACAGGTTTGTGCATCAGCACAAAAGTCCAACGAACGGTTGGATGATCTGCAATTACTTTTTCGAAATAACTAGATTGAGCATCGCTGATTTCTCCCGTTGCTCGCTCGGGCATGCGATAGTATTCTGTTAACTGGGCCATCTCTAATTTTCCGCTATCGAGTAGTTCGAGGGCACGTTTGCGGGCTCTATAGATTTTCCACATTCGTTCTTCTGGATAGTCTTCTGAATCCAGCACGAGGAATAGGACGTTTTTAAACACAAAATGGTAGTAGCGTTTGCCATACCGTTTCTCCCAATATTGGCGCATGACAGGGTTGGTGAGGTCATGATTTCCACCAAGGTGAAAAATAGGAGCTTTGGCCTTGCTCATTCGTTCTTCAAAGTGATCGTATTCTTTTTTTAGCTGAATAGTATCTTCTGTGCCCCCCTCCACCAAGTCACCAATGCTTAAAACAAAATCGGGGCGCAACAAGTTGATTTGTTCAACCGCCACCTCTAATACACCTGAACGCTCACCGCTATTCAAGTCGCCAATGATAGTAAACGAAAACTGGTCACCCGGTTTGTTCTTCGGTTCGTAAGACCAAGGAGTGTTATTTCCAACCAGATCGTGTTGAAACTGCTTTCGGTCACAAGCAAAGAAAAGGATAGTACAAATGGAAGCGAGGCAACCAATAAAAATTCTGTTCATGGTAGTTGATTTGTTAAATGTACAAAGTCATATTTCAATTAAACTCCTTTGAAGAGGCAATCAATTGTAAAAGGATCATTTTTGCCCGATCAGTTTGAGCAAATCTTCTTCCAAAGAAGGATCGCTTGGTCTTTTTGTGGGTCGAATCATTTCTCCATCGTGTGTTAGCAACATAAAGCCTGGGGCTTCTGAAATAGCCAAAGAAGCGGCCGTTTTGGAACGACTTCCTATTCTGTAGTTGATTACTCCATCAGTATATAAACTAAATTTTTCTATTACTTCTTTCCATCTTTTTTCATCGTCTTCGAGAGATAAGAAAACAAACGTCACCTTATTTCTATATTTTTTTTGCAGACGCTTGGCCAACTCTACATCAACCAGATACGCTTGCAAATTACCGGTCCAGGCAAGAAGATACAGAATGCGATTCCCCTTGCTATCCGCCAACAACCATTTAAACTTTTCTTCGCCATTTACACCGCCATCACGGGTGTTCATTTCAAATTGATGGTACCTTAGAAACTGTTTATCAAGTGAGACTCCTCCACCCAAATCGCGAATGATGTCGTCTTCCAGGGGAGTGGTTTTCAAGATGGAGTTACTTTTCCAAAACGTAGAATCATAGGGGATACTCAACAAGGCTTCGCGGTTGGGTAGTTGACCAACGATTTTGACGGTTGGATCTGTTTTGATTTCCATCGACATTAATTCCAGGTGCACGGAATGCACTCGCTTATCTGCGTATTCACTTTCACCCTGCCGTATAATATGATAAGGATAGTAGCGATCATTCACTTTTCGATAAAAGGTAGAGGTGAGCAGAGAGTTTGTCCCATATGATTTACTCTCTTCCGTTCGTACAAACGCATAGCCTCCTGTGGTGATAAAAAGCGTGCCCTTGATTTCAACCAAGTCCAGATACTTTCCGGTGGTAGTCAGGACCGAATCTTTTTTGTTTTGGTAGGTAATCTCATATACTTCTAACCCATCGTAATAGGTAATTCCTTTGCATACAAAATCATACTTATCAAAGTCGGTTCTTAGATTGCTCACATCTGTATAAAATGACATGTGCTCACTCCTTTTGTCCGTTTGATAGGCCACTATATCAGCTTGTAAAATGTTTCCCACAGAAATGGGATCATGACCTTGGGCCATTTCAGTTTTATCCAAACTTCTTCGCAATTGCGTAACTCGAATCTCTTCTTTTTCCCCAGCTGCATGCTGAACCGTTCGATAGCCGGAGGTCTTCCACACATCGATAGCCGCCTCAATCAATCGGCCATAAGCAGCGCCATCTTTGCAGTAGTGTCGATAGAAAAATTGTTGAAGAAAGGGACGATCGTTGTAGTTGAGATCAATGTTGGCGAAGGCTTTGCGCAATACTTTTTTAGCATTGATGGCCCTATCTAAAATGACAATTTCACTCAACTGCGTAACGATGGGCGCGAGATCAACGATTGTCAATGCCAGTCCGGAAGATAGTGTAAGGGATTCATAACCCACACACGTTATCTTCAGCGAATCGGTCTCATTTACCGAAATAGAAAACTGCCCGTTCAAATTGGAGCTCGTTCCCTTGGAAGTTCCGATGATTCCGATGGAAGCAAATGAAACAGGCTTTTTTGTTTCCTTGTCAACAATAGTTGCCTCTACCAGTCTTTGAGAGAATAAAGGCGTGCAAAACAATGGTAACAAGAAGACAAGCCAGCGAGCCATCTAAATTTTTTTATAGCGCTAAGATCGAAGATAATTGATTTTCGAATGATGCCAAAGCAGAACGTGACGAATGGAAATTTCCGATACTATTCGGCCCTACGCCAGAGCGGGCGCGTCAAGCAGGTTGGACCACCTCCACCCTTGTAACTTATTTCCTGCCCTTCATACTCCAATACAGTACATCCAGCTTGCAATAGTTTCGCCTTGGTTGTTTCATTTCCCTC
The DNA here is from genome assembly GCA_013140395.1 of Cyclobacteriaceae bacterium. Taxonomy (GTDB): domain Bacteria; phylum Bacteroidota; class Bacteroidia; order Cytophagales; family Cyclobacteriaceae; genus ELB16-189. The sequence goes on along the minus strand of JABFSY010000178.1, from coordinate 11,355 downwards.
CACCATGATGCACTGGCGAGGGCCGATAGCCAACACATTGCAACCCATACTTTCAAATTCAGGATCGGGAACTTCGACCAATTGAAAGCCGCGCTTTATCAACTCCTCACGAAATATGATAGGCATAAGAGGTGAGTAAACCACTGCCAGGTCTTTTGCCACAGGACTGAAAATGGACATTAAATGAAACACATCTGAAGGGCCTTTGTAGTGAGGAAGTTGCACTTCCAATACGTCAACACCGCTCGGAGCCAGCAGCGCGCGCATCTGCCTTATACCTTCCGCATTCGTTCGATATGTTCTGCCCATGGCTAATGTATGTTGATCAAGCCAAGCCACGTCTCCACCTTCTACTGATCCGGGCGCTTCAATTCTTCCCAAAATAGGGACACCGAGTTCTCGATACATTTTCTCGACTGCAGCAGGTTCATTCATTCGACCGGCCTTGCCCATGGTGCATAGAATCATTCCCTTGTCGGTGGCAATGCTTGCATCGCGACAGTAAATGGAGTCCATTGTTACCGAGGCGTTTTTTTCAAACTTTTTTATTTCGGTATGGTTCGTTTGCAAGAGTTTTTCAAAAAACAGGTACTCGCTTTGAGCGATCTTGAAATCAGGTTCGCCCAAAAAGTTTAATTCTTTCCACTCCTTTGAAATAGTCGATTGATCGACAAACGCATCGACCACATTTTTAATAAAAACACTTTGTAACGTTCCGTATTCGGATTGACAGGTTAGGTTCATTTGCTGTTTTTGTTTTCGATTGGCTTATAACTTTTGATCATTTAATTTCTTCTCATTTTACTCCATCCGTACAAAGGCACACCTGCCATGAGAAGCAAAAATCCCCAATAGACCGTTTCTTGTCCCGAGCCACCCACTGCCCACATAGAGTATCCGAAAGCGAGTAGTGCGATCGTGAGTTTAGTAGCGCTATTCCATTTTAGTTGTTTGGTTCTTACGGCCAAGATGGCGAACGATACAGCAGAAAATAAATAGGGCACTAACACCGTCATCGTGGAAAGTAAAATGATAAACTGGTAGGTATCCGCCAGGCTTCTGGAGAAATTCATCAAGAGTAGAAACGAAACAAATACACTTCCTGCAATGATACTTATATACGGAGATCCAAATTTGTTTTCAGTTTTTAACACAGAAGGAAACAATTTATCGACAGCCGCAGCAGCAGGTATCTGGCCCTGCATGAGGATCCAACCATTCAGTGCACCAAAGGTCGACATGACGGCACCACCCGCCACAAGATAACGAGCCCACTCGCCCCACATCGAGGCTGCCGCATCAGCAAAGGGAGCCTTAGAAGTTTGAAGCATTGAAGGAGAAAGCACGCCCATAATAACTACCGTTCCCAAGATGTACAGTAATGTAACAGCGAGTGTTCCATACAAGGTGGCGCGCGGAACTGTTTTCTCGGGATTTTCAACTTGCCCCGATGGGATTGTTGCACATTCTAATCCCAAAAAAGCAAAAAGGGTAAGTGTCGCGGTCGAGGTGATGGCGTTGATGTTTGATGTGCCGCTGCTATTGAACGGAAAATAGTTTTCAGTGTGGATGTAAAACAAACCACCGATTGTGACTAGCAAGAGAGGTGCAATTTTTAGTATCGTAGTGATAACTTGCACAGCTCCGGCATCTCTGATTCCACGAGTGTTTATCCAGGTAAGAAACCAAATGGCGGAAAGACCTACGCCAACAGCTAACATTGAATTTACTCCCAGGGCGGGAGCAAAAACGGTGAGGTAACTTAGAAAGGCAACGGCAATAGCTGCATTCGTACTCCAGATAGAAAGCCAATATCCCCACGCGACCAGGAAGGCCGCAAAATCACCTAGGCCTTCGCGTGTGTAGGCGTAAGGCCCACCATTGGCCACGGGCATCAATTGACTAAGCCAGCTAAATACAAGCGCCAAACAAATGGCGCCTAAGCCTGACACCACCCACCCAATCAAACTAATACTGCCGTACGTTGATAGTGTGGCCGGCAACATAAACATAGCAGAGGCAATCATGTTGCCCATCACCAATGAGGTGCTTGTCCAGATGCCGATTTTTTTTGGTGAGGCCATTGCTCAAGCAACTAAATCGGCACTGCAAATCCAAATTTCCGTTACTTGCTCATTGCTAAACCTGACGGATATCATTCTTTGGTGGAAAAACAGATTGTACCATTGTTTGATAATTACCAACAGTATGAAGAGAATGCTTATTTCCCTCAAGAAAAAGGTAGATCCATCACACCGATTGATCGCGACTCAGTATGTGACCGATGAAGAGTTGGCAGAAATCCGCAAGAAGTATGGCAACCAATTTGACCCGGAGGATCCCATCATTCAATACGTTAATGATCAGTTGATGATGGTTTCGTTTGTGGTGTGGGTACAGGATTAGCTGTTCATTTTTGCATAAACAGCTGTTCAGAATTAGACAGTTAGTAATAGATTGATATTTGCTCGCGGGAGAAAGTGGCCAAAATAGAATAAATTCAATGTTTGGGTAAAAGCTGAACGATTATTGCTGCACAACCAGCAAAACAAAAATCTTATGGCGCGATCTTCTTCTGGAACCTCCACACTACTGGTTGTCGTACTTCTGGTTCTCACATTCCCGATCTGGTTTGCCCTGCTTGCTGCACTCTTTGGCGTAGTGGTCGGCCTGTTTGGTGCAGCGATTGGTGTTATCGCAGCCATTTTTGGTGCAAGTATTGCCATCATCGCGCTTCCATTTAAACTCCTTTTTGGATTTGGCGATTTTCATTTCCCCTTTTTTCAAACGGGTAATGGATTTGTTATTCTATTGTTGTTGATCGTTGCCTTTGTACTAGTGCAAAGGGGAAGGAAGACAGGAAAGGCCTAAGCTGTTCAATCTGTTTCTTCTATTTGTTTCCCGGGCCGATTTGCTGATTTAGTTTCAATGCTTCTATGTGATTTCGTAAGGCGTCCTGCCACGTAACATCAGCATCCCATTTGGTGCCCAGGAAAAGGTCACCATATTCAAGATTTTTAAAGAAGAACTTGTACACTGGTTGCTCCGCCAGTATAGTTTTAATTTGAATCTCATTGTTAACCACAATGGCGGAAGGCAATGAACGCGCTTGTTGCGTCATGTCAAAGCCCAATATCTCCTGAGCCAGCAATCCACGTGTGTGGACATAGCGTAAAATGGTTCGAAAGCCCTTGGCCGATAATGCCACTTCATCTGCTTGTGGATCTACCAGTTCATATTTAACGGGAAAATTTTCTTTGAGATAGGCCTCCAATTCTGCATCGGCAACTGCGTTTCCAAAACGAGGAATGGCCGTTTTAAATGTTTTTACCTGTAAGGAGAAGTTTTGATTGATGCGCCCTTTGAAAACATTTACGGTGAGGTTTGTCTCAGGGAGATCATTGATAAGAAAATTCGTTTTCTTTAAATTGCTCACCGCAAAACGATAGACGGTTTTCAGCAGTTCGTTCAGAGATGCGTTCTCTTGTTGCCACACCAAGCTGTTGTTTTCTACGAAGTCCGGTTTACCATTGAAAGGGCAAAATATAAATCGATATCCTTTTTCATTTTTTTGAAATAGGATCAAATATTTTATTCCCCTTGCCAATAGGTTAGCGGAATAGGCCTTTCTACTTTCATGCCCGGCTAGTAAACGGCCTACATCAAAATAAGCAACAGCATCAATGCCTGTTTGTTGAAAAAAGGTGTGCGCTTCCTGCAACTCCTTCACTGTAAAAGTATTTTGGTAAACGACTACCGATCGGGCAGAAACCAGTTCGGCAGGAATGGTGCTGGTGGGTGTCATTCGCGCCATTAGCTCAGACTCTTCCACAGAGAGCTGAGCAATGCTCAGAAAAGGGCTCATTACAAGAAAAGCAAACAAGAATTTCAAGAACATAAAGGTTATGCACGAATAACGCGTGAACGAGCAAGCTATTGTTTTGAATAAATTAGCCATCAGAATGTTTGGGCAATGGAAAGCTCACGATCAATATCACTCAAATACACTTTGTGCATCGGGTGAGTATACGGATCAAATCGTTTGTATCCCTTCAGGTAATAGGCTTTTGCTTTTTCCATAGCGGTTTTGTATTCTACTTTAAGATTTTTGGATTTATTGATTAGTCCCAAATAATAGTAGGGTTCCGCCAGATAATCATTAAGCGCGATGGACTTCGTCAAAAAAACAATACCTCCATTGAAGTCGCCCGTTTCCATCTTTAGCACACCCAGGTGGAGGTAATCATAGACCATGGGCGAATATCCCTTTTTACCAAGCTGTGTTTCCATGATTTCAATCGCTTTACTTTTTTCACCAATTGCACTATAACAAAGAGCCTTGACAATGGTCAATTGATAGTCTCCGTTTATGGAATAGCCGATGTCATGAGGAAATAAGGTATCTAATCTTTCGAAGTCTTTGATGGCTCCTCGATAGTCTCTCAAAAATTGATAGCGACACCAGCCCCGATAGCCCAAGTGAAGAGTTGGATTTAATTCCACAGCCTTGTCAATCAATTTTTTCCAGGTAATGAATTCGCCACGTTTCAAATAAGGCACAGATTTTTCCATGTAGGCATAGTCCAATGCGGGGCATTGCTCTATTGCCTTATCAAACTTTTCCTGCGATGCCCTCGATCCTTGCGCTCCTCCTCCAGTCGTTGCCAGAACGCACGCCTCATAGCATGGCATATTATTCTCCATTTTGTAGATGTTGCAGTTAGGCTCGGCAAAAGCAACCAACGCGAGTGACGTTAGTAGAAAAACAAAAAAAAGTCGACTGGCAAACAGCATACTCTTGGTCATGGCATAATCTCAATTAATTTTCCTCCCTCGATTTTGAAAGTCAGGTACTGATAGTAGTCAACAGGTTGCTCTGGATTTCCACCGACAATCCAACCACTTAACTCTTTAGTCAAAGTCAAGATCTTCTCCACCAAGTTTTTGTCAAACGACATAGGCTGGTAGTCGTTACTCATTTCTTCAATTCTGTAGCGTCCCGTTTTTCCCTCACAGTTCACGATGAACCGAATCGTAATGTAACCCGATTCAACTGTTGTCTCGTTCAGTTTAAGAATTTCAAAGTGTTTGTCAATAGCAGGTTTCTCGCCTCGGTATTGTAGACTTTTGCCAAATTCGTAGTACTGTGGAATCCGTCCATTTAAGCAAATTTTAAAGTTTGGATCATCTGTTTTTTCATCGAAAGCAATATCACCAACGTGATTTGGGTAAACTGACTTTTGGGCCTTTGACTTTTGACAAGACGAATACACAACGAGCAACAGAAAAAGGCAACAGATTTTTCTAATCATAATTACAAAGCTAAAAAAACCCCCTCGTCATTTTCTTTCATCGGGAAAGTGACCAGGTCTCCCGATCGCTCACCTACTTCCCTGCCGGTTTTCATATTAAAACGATAGCCGTGCCAGGGGCAAACAACTTCACCCAAAAAATTTACTACCCCCTTGTGAAGTTGCTCCCCATTGTGCGAACATTTGTTTTCAACGGCATAAAAAGCTCCGCCTCTCATAACCAAACAAAGTGCTTGTCCACGAATAATCAATAACTGCGGCTTGTTTTCCGTCAACTTTTTGCGGGCTTCCTCACCAGATGAAAAGACTTTGATCCACTCCATACAATTTAGTTGGGCAAAGTACCGGTTTTTTCTACCTTGACCGTCACTTACAGCTAAAACAAACCATGAGAAATAACTTTGTTTTTTTATTCCTGCTAGTGGCTTCGGTTGCTGCTGCTCAGGTCAACCCCAAACTACAGGCAAAGATAGAACAAGAAGCAAAAGCCATTGAGCCGAAATTAATAGAATGGCGCAGGCATTTTCATCAAAATCCGGAACTATCAAATCGGGAAACAAAGACGGGTGCCTACATCGCAGCGCATCTCAAATCATTGGGCATAGAAGTTCAATATCCAGTAGCCAAAACAGGCGTTGTTGGTTTGTTGAGGGGAGCAAAGCCGGGCCCTGTCATTGCGTTACGGGCTGACATGGACGCACTCCCTGTTGTGGAGCGAAACAGTTTACCATTTGCCTCCAAAGAGAAGGTATTGTTCAATGGGCAAGAAACCGGAGTGATGCACGCCTGCGGGCATGATGCACACATGTCTATTTTAATGGCCGTGGCAGAAATTTTGGCCAAAAACAAGAATGAATTAAAGGGAACTGTAAAGTTTCTATTTCAACCTGCCGAGGAGGGAGTGGCACCGAGCGAAGGAACAGCTGGCGCTGAACTAATGATCAAAGAAGGAGTGCTGGAGAACCCGAAAGTGGATGTGGTGTTTGGGTTGCACGTGCAGTCGCTGTTGCCTTCAGGTCAGTTAGCTTATAGGCCGGGCGGGCTGATGGCCGCAGTAGATGCATTTGACATAAAAATTATAGGGCACGGAGCTCATGGCGCTACACCGTGGGATAGTGTTGACCCTATTGTGATTTCGGGTCAGGTTGTAGAAGGACTACAAACTATCGTGAGTCGGCAGAGCGAACTAACCAAGGGAGCTGTAGTGATTACAGTAGGTAGCTTGCACGCGGGTATTCGAAGAAACATTATTCCGGAAACAGCAACTTTGGAAGGAACCATTCGCACCTTCGATGTTGGTATGCAGAATCTTGTACATGAAAAAATTAAACACACGGTAACGAAGATAGCAGAGGCTTCGGGCGCAACGGCTGAAGTAAAAGTAATGACAGGATATCCTGCTACCTATAATGATCCCACATTGACGCGCCAAATGGTTTCTAGCCTGGAGCGAGCCGCAGGCAAACAAAATGTAGCTGAGATAGCGGCTGTTACGATGGCCGAAGATTTTTCATTCTTTCAGCAAAAGGTGCCCGGTCTTTTCTTTTTTCTAGGAGCCTATCCTGCTGAACTAAATTTGACAACCCCTCCGGTGCATCACACAGCGGATTTTATGATTGACGAAAAATCATTTGTAACCGGAGTGAAAGCATTGTTAGCATTGACCACGGATTACATGTACCTGAAAAAGTAGCTAGAAATTATTGACTATGAAGATTATTATTGTATTCGCACTTCAGTTATGTAGCCTTGCGGGACTTGCACAAACCGGCTCTGAGATTTTACTGTTTGATCTTTCAATCAAAAGGGATAAGCTCGTTCTTTCAAATCCGAAAAACATTACCCATCATGTTGGCTATGACAACCAACCTTCGTTTCATGCCGATCAGCCACTCATTTTTTATTCCTCATTCAATCCTGACGGGCGTTCTGACATTAAGAGTTATGACTATGAAAAAGGCGAAACAAGATCACTCACTCAAACAAAAGAACGCGAATACTCTCCTACATTAACCCCCGATAAGCAATTTTTTTCGTGTATCATTCAGCGAGATGATGGAGCGCAGAACTTAGGAAAGTACCCGGTGGGTGGCGGACAACCCACTGTTTTGATTGACAACTTGATTGTTGGCTATCATGCCTGGGTAGATCAAGATAGACTACTTCTATTTGTATTGGGTGAACCACAGACACTTCATTTGTATAATGTAAAAAAGAAGGACGATAAAGTACTGGCAGAAAAAATTGGCAGGTCACTGCATAGTATCCCGGGTCAGAATGCTATGAGCTTCGTGCATAAATTTTCTGATTCAGAGTGGATCATTAAGCGTTTGGATGGAGCAACTTCTGAAATAACTACCCTTATAAAAACTTTGCCCGGGCGAGAAGATTTGTGCTGGACTCCACAGGGCCGAATCATTATGAGTGACGGAACAAGAATTTATTCAATTGATCCAGCCAAAGAAAAAGAATGGAGTGATGTAGTGATCAATTCAGGGGATGAACTATTGAGGGGGGCCACCCGCTTGTCAATAAATAAGAAGGGAACCAAATTGGCGATTGTTGTCTCGGAATAAATTCACTTTTCACAAAAAGATCCCTTCGCCACATACAGTTCTTTCACCCAGATTTCAAGTAACCCTTCTCGAACAGCCGGGTCATTTTCAATGACCTCTGGTTGCACCTTTCCTTTCATTATTAGAATTCCACCCTCGCTGTCTCCAAATGTTCCCTCCTCAATCACATTGCCCGTTTTTTTGATTTCTTTCAAGTAGTCATCGTGCTTGCCAAAAGTTTCTGGTGCCATCTGCACATTGAACTTTGCGATATTGGGTAGGAAGCGAACAAAACTATACATGGTCATTTCATAAGGCTCCTTTACTGCGCATACGGAGCCGGTGCGGGGTGTGTATAGAAGTTTTTCCAACTTCCATCGGTTGGCTTGAATGCCTGGGTCAGCTTTCATCCACTCAGTTACCTCATCGACAGATGTTGTGTTGAAAATAAAAATTCCACCCCCACCCTCAAACGGGCCCGCGGCCAACAACTTGCCTTCTTTGGCCATTTTGTTAATGTTGGCCATATGACCAGACATAATTTTATCAACCTCTTCTTTGGGCAACTCCGCTTTATCACTACGTGTATGTAAGAAAACGAACACGTAGGATTTTCCACTTTGTGCAAAAACGCAACAATCAATCGTTGACAAGATCAAACAGACAAGGAAATACTTTTTCATTTCAATAATGTTTACCAACTCTAAATTTAGCAAATGCCCTTAGCTTTCTCACTCTTCAGTATTTTTCAATATTGATAACATCGCGTAAGTGCCCTTCAAAACAATTTTTCTGCCAGCAATTGAAGAAGGTAAAACCACTTCGGTAAAGTCTTCTTCAGATTTTAGTTTACTGATTTCTATCATTTCGTATTCAAGTACACCTGCTTTTTGCTCAACAAACACGTATTGTTTATTGTCAAAATCTACTACCGCCTCGTTGGGTAAAGTGGTAACTTGTTGTGGATCTGTTTCAATCAATGCCTTAAAATACAACCCCGGTATTAACGAAGAATCTTCTCCTTCCAAATGGCAATGTACACGCACTGTTCTTTCTGCTGTAATTTCCTTGCCGATCAAAAAAACCTTAGCTAATCGTTCTTTGTTTTCGTTGGATAAGTATACCCGCACCAATTGGCCAATCTTTAGGCGGGGCACATCCTTTTCAAATACCTGTGCTTCGGCATGAAGGTGTTCGGTATCAATAATTTTGAACAAGACGTCTGTTGGATTAACGTGCATTCCAATGTTCACATTTACTTCAGTCACAAAACCCGAGATAGGCGAAGGGATGCTGATCGTGTTTTGAATTTCGCCATTCTCAAGTTCTTGTGGATTGATATTGATTAATTTGAGCTTGGCTCTAAGCCCCTGTACCTTTGCTTTGGTTCCAAAGTAATTCGATTTAGCCTGCTGAAGCGCTTTGGCGGCTGTCACGTTTTCTTTTGACAGTTCTTCTTGGCGTTTGTACTCAAGATCTAAAAACTCTAGTTGATTTTTACTCGTCAAGTAATCTTCTTGTAACTGAATGTAGTCAGGATGTTGCAGCACGATAACTGTCTGACCCTTTTTTACTTTCATGCCTTGGAGGAGCTCGGTAGACTTTACAAATCCCCCCAAGGGAGCCGAGACCGTCACCATATTTTGTGGAGGCACATCTAACATGCCATTGGCTTTTAACGTGCCATTCATGCTCCGCAGGATAGGCTGACCTAAGACAATACCCAATTGCTTTTGCTGTTCTTGTGAGAGACTTACGTGAGCGATCTCCGTGGGCTGTGCTTTTGTTGTTTCTGTGCTTTTGTCCTTATTCGAACAAGCGGCCCAAAACACAGCAAGTAGTAAAAGGAGTCCTATTCTATTTTTCATTTTAGTTTTGATTTAAAATTTTCCAAGGAGGAATTCTATTTTTATGATGGATTGATTGTATTGAGTGAGGGAGAGTAGATAATTATTCTTAATGGACAGTGCTGTTTTTAAGGATTGAAGATATTCGATATACCCAATCTCACCTGCTCGATAAGCTTTGCGCGATTGACTAATTAGTAAATCAGCATTTTTCAACGCACTGGATTCGTAATAGGCCAGGCTCGCCAGGTTTTTGTCCAGCTCGCGCAGCGCTTGACTATAGTTTCCCTGTAAGGTCGTCTGAAAATATTCAGTATTTTTTCTGGAGACTTCTTCTTGAAAGGAGGCCGCCCGGGCTCGCGCAAGATGAGGCCCGATCCACAAAGGGATGTTTAATCCCAACTCAAACCCCTGAAATACCTTGCTGCTTGGGAAGTAGGTGTCTACCCCATCAATATTTTGAAAACCGGTGAGACTCTGCGCGAAATAGCCTACGGTCAGGTCCGGCAGAACTTTACTTTTTTCCACACTTTTTATGCGCGCATTAATAATCACCTGTTGTTGCAACAGATTTAGTTGAGGATTACTTTTTAAAGAAACGGTATCGAGATTTTGTGGGAGTGCACGTTTGGCAATCTTTTCAGAATTATAAATGGGCATTTCGGCTTTTAGTAAGGCCTGTAGATGAGTAGCGGAGATTTTAATGTCTGCCTCATTCACAATCAGGGTATTTTTTATCTCGAAAGACTGTGTTTCTGCAGTGGTTTTCTCGAGCAAATTGCTTTCTCCCGTTTTATAGCGAACCGAAGAAGCTCGAGCAAAGTCTTGGTAAAGACTATCTTGAGAAAGCAACAAACGTTGAAGGGCATCCTGATAGAGTAATTGTTCGTAGACCGTTTTTACCTGAAAAGCAATTTCATTCTGAATATTGATCAGATTCTTCTGCCCGCCTATAACTTGCTCTTTTCCTAGCCGAACTTGATTCGCCAGCGTGGTGGGAAACGGAATTGTCTGCATTAAATTCAAATTGTTGTCTTGCTGTAAGGAGTTGTATTGTCCACGCATCCAAACAGCAGAAAGTTTTCCAATATCTGTTCCTGTTTTTTTTAACTCTCTATAGTAATCGATACCGTATTCTGCAGATTTAATCAATTGATTGTTCTTGAGCGCCATTTGTACAGCTTCTTCTTGACTTATCAATTGAGCCCAAAGAGAAAAAGGGGTAAATAATAGAATTATGAATTTTGAATGCTGAATTTTGAATGACATGGTTTTAACTTAGTTGTGAAGATTTTACTATTGCGGTAATGATTCTAACAATTTCTTCAGCCTGATTCAAATAAGAAGTGAAATCATGCTTTACAAGTTGGCTCTTTTGTAAAAGACGAAGCCAATAGAGCGATTCTCTAGCTTCTTTTGAAGCTATACTCATTTTAGAAATAAAGTCTTTTCTTGATTGTCCGGCAATTGCCTCTTCAACGTTAGCGCCAATTGAAGTAGCCGACCGGAGTAACTGCTTTGATAGAACATATTCTTTGTTTTCAACAAGTAAGGAATACAATTGAATTATCGATAGCGAGAATTCGAAAGTCTTTGTGAGAATGATGTTGTCAGTTTTCATTGCTTGAATTAGTTGATAGC
>JABFSY010000004.1 GCA_013140395.1 Cyclobacteriaceae bacterium | reverse complement strand
TAGCAGTATAGAGGGAGAGGGCGCTTACGGGATTTTTAAATACGAATCAGGCGTACATCGCGTACAACGGGTGCCCGATACGGAGACGCAGGGACGTGTACATACTTCAGCGGCTTCGGTAGTTGTATTGCCCGAAGCAGAAGATGTGGATGTTGAAATTAATCCAGCGGATATTGAAGTAATCACTTCACGATCTGGTGGAGCTGGCGGACAGAATGTAAATAAAGTGGAGACCAAGGTGCAGATGACACACAAGCCAACGGGCATTGTGATTACCTGCCAGGTAGAGCGCTCACAGCATGGCAACCGTGCCCGTGCGATGGTCATGCTTCGCGCAAAATTGTATGAGTTAGAGCTGGAGAAAAAGAATGCTGCCATTGGGGCTTCTCGTAAAAGCCAGGTTCGCAGCGGTGACCGTTCTGAAAAAATCCGAACGTACAATTATCCGCAGAGCCGGGTGACTGATCATCGAATTGGCTACACGCAACACAATTTACCTGCGGTGATGAATGGGGAGGTAGATGAGTTTATCAATCAGCTAAAAATAGCAGAGACGGCTGAGAAGATGGCGAATAGCACGAACTAATTTGCAAATGAAGCAATTTGAAGATTTGAAAATGAAAGAAGGTGCCAATTTTCAAATTGCCTCATTTTCAAATTTTTAAATCAATTTTCTCCTTCTGAGTTCTTTATCTGCTCATCTAAAATCTGATCGATGATTGCCATTTGGCGTTCATCAATTTTTTGATTCACGCGCGCTTGCTTCTTCATAAAGCGAAACATGGCGTTCTTCTTAATTTCATAGGCAACAAAAACAGTGTACTTCTTTTCTTTTTCGTTGTAGTACTTTTTCTCGCCCACCTTGCGAAGATCAGCCAGATTGGTGTTCATCACCTCGCGCGCCAGGCTTTGAAATTTTTCAGCCACATCAGCACCGCGTTCATTTTCGGTTTGTCCTTGATAATTGTCGGCTACTTGCTTCATTGTAGTGTTTACCTGCCCGGCTAAATAGGTCTTAGCTTCAATGTCAGCCTTTCCACGAGCTATGTTGTCTGATGAACTCTCTCCTTTTCCCGAAGCGCGAAAGAAACGATTATTGGATTCATAGGCAGAGCCAGAAAAAGGCTCACTTACTTTTTTCCCGAAAGGGCTACTAGCACACGAAGACAATACCAGAGCTGCAAGAAAATAGACAACATGGATTTTCATAGATTATTGGGTTAACCAGTTACGGAAAGTTAGTAAAAATTGTGCCACAAATTCCTAACTCGAAAAAATGATCAACTGCCAACGAAAGGCCCATTTCCATTTCAGTTGGTAGTTTTTGATGCCCGCCTCGCTCAGAATTAGTTGCAGGTCATGTCTTTTAAAACCCCGCAGCACCGACAAAGGAGCATCGTATTTTACCATGGCTGACTTCGAAAAAAGTTGGGTAAGCAATCGAATGGAATAATATGCCAGCGCGTGGCGATGAAGATCATTAATCACGATTCCGTGGGTGGCTTGATTTTTTAACCCTGAAAAAATTCCAATCAATTCGTCTTCGGTAAAATGATGTAGGAACAAGGTTGCCAACACAATGTCAAATTTCCTTTTTCTGAATTCTTCAGAAAAAATATTTGTAGCTTCGATTCGAATGTTCTCAAATTCAGCCGAGTGTTTTTGTGCAAATGAAGTGATGTTAGGATTTGCATCCATTCCGATAAGATCAACTTTTTTTCCTTCATTGATTGCTTGCTTAGCAATAAGCCTCAGCATTTCACCGCTTCCGCAACCCAAGTCAGCAATTGATATGTCAAGATTTTTAGGGATTGTTTTCCAAAGCGAACGTAACCCATTTAGCGAAACGACATTTCCGCCTAGCCAATGATTGATAAAATCTAGCTCGCGCAGGGTTTGGTCAACCACTTCGCCTCGGCAGGCAAGGTCGTCCATTATTTCGATACCTGTTGAGCGATGCGTAAAATCAATAGCCATTAATGATTCTGGATTTCTAAGACCATACTTTCTAGCGTAAGTCCCGGACCAAACGCAAAACTCAATACTTTTTCCCCTTGATCTTCATTCGTAAGCTGTTTGCAAAGCTCACTCAATACAAACACAACTGTTGGTGAAGACATGTTGCCGAAATTCTTTAAGACTTCATATGCGTAATGATTTTGGGCTTTCGTCAGTCCGAGTTCGCCTTCAATGGTTTCTAGAATTTTTTTTCCTCCAGGATGAATAGCGAAATATGAAATATCCGAAAGGTCTGTTGAGATCTTCTCCAGCAATGATGTGGTCAGTTTTTTTATTCCGCTTTTTATAACATCTGGAACATAGGAAGACAACCGCATTTCAAAACCCCAATCTCCTACGATCCACGCCATGTCATGTTCTCCTTCTGTGGCAATCTCACAGTAGAAACTAAGTGGTTTCAAATTAAGGCCACTTCGTGGTTTGCTCTCTATCAATAATGCGGCAGAACCATCGGAAAATAGTGAATTGGCTAATAGATTGTCTTCTGTATTTTCGCGTTGAAAATGGAGGGTACAAAGCTCGGTACACACCACTAGTACTTTTGTATCAACGTGCTGCTCGCAGAGTGAGTGAGCCAATTTGATTGCATTGAAGGCGGCATAGCAGCCCATGAAGTTGATGCAGGTGCGTTCAATGGTCGACTTTAACCCGAGGGCTTTTATTAAGTCAATATCAAGGCCCGGTGCGTACATGCCGGTACAGCTCACCACAATCAAATGGGTGATTTCTGATTTTTTCTGATCTGCAATTTTGGTCAAACACTTTTCTGCTGCTGTTACACTTAAATGAACAGCATGTTTTCGAAACAAGACCAATCGTTGTTTGGTGGAGGGAAAGGGTTCATCTCCGTTTGGATAGAACTCAAAACTGTGGTCTTTGCCGTAGTCTGTCAAAACGGAGTGACGAGATTCAATGCCGCTCATTCGATGGAGTGCACGTAACTTCCGTTCGTCATCTGCATTTAACGACATGGCTTTTACCATGAAGTCGGCAATTTTGGGTTGTGCTATTGTATTTTCAGGATTAGCTGTTCCGATGGAAGTGATGTAACTCATTATTCAATGATAACAAAAATCTGGCCTATATTGATTTCATGGTGTGCGAAATAGTTACCTTTCAATGATTGTTTTGGTGCAAATAAATGCCAACTAGGATATTTTGAACCTAAAGGAATGATATTCGCAGTGATTCATCGAAAATTAAACACAGGCCGTTAAACGATGAAATACCTTCGCTCCATTTTATTGCACCTACGCATCCCCTTTTCATTTTTCTTATTGCCTGTCTACCTTTTTGCCCTCGCCATTTCACCTAACGTAGGGGAAAGCCGGTTGATTTGGTCTTTCATTATTATTCATTTACTACTGTATCCCGCCAGCAATGGATATAATAGTTACTTCGACAAAGATGAGAAAAGTATTGGCGGGCTGAAAAACCCACCCCCTGTCAACATAGGTTTATATGCCACCTCATTGCTTTTTGATTTGCTCGCGATCATACTGGGATTTGTAAAGGTCAACTTGCTTTTTGCTTTGATGCTGCTGGTGTACGGTTTGGTGTCAAAAGCCTACAGTCATCCGGCTATTCGTATAAAAAAATACCCAATTGGGGGATGGCTGATCATTGGTCTCTTTCAGGGAGTATTTACGTTTCTTATGTGCTATATTGGAATCAATGGGTTTGAAATGGGAAACCTCGTACAGGCAAAAGTACTTGTGCCCGGCCTTCTCACCAGTGTGATGCTTTGGGGCAATTATCCTATGACTCAAGTCTACCAGCATGAAGAAGACGCTAAGCACGGTGACACAACAATTAGCATGATGCTCGGTATCCGAGGTACATTTATTTTCGTGCAAGTCTTGTTTGCGGTGGCAGCGGTTTGCTTTGTTCTATAC
>JABFSY010000161.1 GCA_013140395.1 Cyclobacteriaceae bacterium | reverse complement strand
TTGGAGACCGGGGAGGAAGTACAAGCAGGATTTAAAGAGGTTCTCAACGAACTAAAGACGTTGAGAGCTGAAGTGAAGAAATTGCAAGATAGGTTGGAGGATAAAAAGGGGTAGCTTCAAGTGTGATCTAGTGAAACACAAGCAGGCGCTTGCGGCAGATTAAGTCGTGAATTCGAGATTGATCGAAATTTAGGATTGTTGGTCGGAGACCAACAATAACTAGGGTGCATGAGAAAGTGGTGGAGGATCAAAAGATCAATAAAAAGCAGATCACACAACTTGAGGACGAGGTGTTGGAGACCGGGGAGGAAGTACAAGCAGGATTTAAAGAGGTTCTCAACGAACTAAAGACGTTGAGAGCTGAAGTGAAGACGTTACAAGATAGATTGGAGGATAAAAAAAGGTAGCCCTTCGTTGCTGTTGGTCAAAAACATTTAGTTATTGTTGGTCTCCGACCAACAATCTTCACTAGAGTAGAAAGAAATGTCTTAGGTCAATTGCCTTCGTAAAACAAATCCTATTGCTAAGGCCGAACCCAAAGTCAAAAGAGTAAACGCTTTTTCAAGAAGTGTTTTTGCAAAGATGTTTCCAATAGTATTTAGAGCAAACACTACTACAAAAATCCAGAGTATGATGTGGATTACTTTAACAGGGAATTTATATGTTACAAAATCTCCCTTCATCAATAGTATCCATATCAAAAAAAAGGTTGATGGCGATGGAAGTTGTTTCGAATACATACATCTCTTGGTCGTTTTGAAGACGGCCGCCCCAGGTGATGTCGTAGGGAATAATCTTCAAGAGGATGCAGCTATGGAAGACAGTAATGATCGAATAGATGACAATCAGTGTCTTTATTATCTTTTTTGTGTCTGGAAGCATTTAAAAAGCGGTTTGCCAAAACTACCGATTTAAGATCAACTTTGGTTTGCTAACACAAATGATGATGTTTTTCTTGTTGTATATCGCGAGATGTACAGATATTGGTACAATCCTATGTACCTTTCGTCACATGAATTCAACTCGACAACACGCACCAAAGAATCCTCTGGAGGTAGATCTTAGCGAACAAGACGTCTTGCACACTATCGAGCTGGAGCCAGACCAACTGTTGCAATTTGAAAAACTGACCAATCAGCAATTAAACGATTTTAGATTTCTTCTTCCTTTTGGAGAATATATGTTTGAGTTGCCCGATGCGAATTTTATCAAACAAGCCATAAAAGATAACGGGTTGAGAATTGAATATTATAATCCCTACGAAGACATCATCGTCATTCGAAGTGGAGAAGGAGACACCAATAGTACCAAGTTGATTGAAGTAGATCCATAACTGCGCCAGATTGTGTCAGCCTGAGCCTGCTTTTTGATTTGGTCAGTTTTCGAGTGCCTCAAACTGACAAGGGCTTCGATACACATGTCAGCCTGAGCCTGTCGAAGGCTATTTATACACTGCCACTTTCTTAAAATTCAGCAAATAGGGATTGTAGTATGCCGGCATATTACTAAGTGGCAATACTTCTGGTTTTATATTGATCCCAATTTGATTGATCATGAAATCGCGTCTTTTTTGAATGCGTGCCCAGGAAGCCGGGTAGCGGTTTGCCCAATCGATACGCAGCTGTTCGTCCGCCAGCACAATACCATCTTCCATATTACAACAAACCGTTTGTCCTTTGCTCACGGGAATGATATCCATATGTAAGGCCATACCAGAAAATAGTTTAATTGAAGAACCAGTATAGAAAGGTGAGTTCACCCACTCATCTAAATGTAACGTATGCCCCGTGTTCACAGCAAAGTCAAAAACCAACTTGTTCCTTGCCGCTTCAACAGCCTCAGTGATTTCACCGGCCGATACACCAATGCCTACATGCTCATACCACGTAACTACTGTTTTAAAATAACCTCTCCAAAATTCCTCGTAGTAGGCAGCAACTTCAACGTTCAGTTGATCTGCCTGTTCCGCCACCATACCTGCACGAGCTGTTAGGGCACCCCAAACGCCAAGTGCAGAGGTGAATGGATCTTTGAGTTGAACTCTGTTGGCGGAGGGACTGCTCAGCCCCATCGATGCTTTTTTCCCACTGGACACCATGGGGTGGCAAGAATAAGGAAGCCCATCGCTCACAAAGGTTTTCGCTAACTCATATTCTCTAACACCCGGCTTTAGTTGCAGTAATAGATTTTTTAAACTTTCGGACGTACGCGTGCTTGCCCACTCAAAGCGAACGAGTTGTTCAAGTGAGTTGTGATGACGTAAGCCTTTTTCTACGTCCATAAAAATAGCAGAAGCGTTTACTACTAACTCATTCTTCCCAGCTAATTGCCGTAGTCGATCAGCTAAGTAAGATGGTATTTCAAGGTAGAGTTTTTTGTCTGGTTGATATTTGTAATAGCTACAACCAATTTTTGAACCGGCCTGAATGCCAAAATCAGATAAGATCGTTTCCAGCGATCTTGATTGACTTCGGTCTTGTCCCATTAAACTAAATTCTTGGAATAATTCATATTCCATCGGGATGGGGCAAATGCGGGTATAACCCATGCACTCATTGCCCAATAGCATTTTGCGTTTTCCGTTCTTATCGAGCAACAACAACGCTTCTTCAAATCGCGGATCAAGATTAGTCAAGTACGTTAGGTTCGCTGTGTGTTCCAGATCGGCAAACACCAACAAGAAATCAAGTTGTTGCGCTTTCATTTGAAAGAGCGTATTGGCTATCCGGGTTTCGAATTCACTTGCGGGTATTTCAATGATCTCATCACATTGCCCGAACTGGGGTAAGTTAATTTCTTGAAGTTGAATCTGTTTCATATCTATTTTAACTCTGCGTTAAAGTTACTTTTAAATTCCAGTCTTTTACATTCATGAATAGGAGGAATTATTTTAAAGTATATTTATTGTTCGAAACAAAAAGACATGAAACTATTTCGATTTGGCGAATTGGGCAAAGAGAAACGCGGAGTATTGATTTCCGGAAAAAAGTACGATGCCTCCGCTTTTGGGGAAGACTATGGCGAAACCTTTTTCGAAACGAATGGGTTGGCAAGACTACAAACTTGGCTTTCCAAAAACCAAACAAGTCTTCCGTTGATCAATGAAGATGCGCGTATCGGATCATGCTTTCAGCGGCCTTCCAAAATAATTTGTGTAGGCTTAAACTATACCAAGCATGCTTTTGAATCAAAAATGCCATTGCCGCCTGAGCCGATTATTTTTTTCAAGTCTACGTCTGCACTCACTGGCCCTAACGATGGCTTGGTCATACCGAGAAATAGTAAGAAGACTGACTATGAAATCGAGTTGGCCGTTGTGGTTGGTAAGAAAGCCTCGTATGTAGAGGAAAAGAATTCGATGGATTATGTCGCGGGCTTTTGCTTGCACAATGATTATAGTGAACGCGCCTTTCAGCTGGAGCGCAACGGCCAGTGGACGAAAGGCAAAGGCTGCGATTCATTTGCCCCCATGGGGCCGTACTTAGTTACGAAAGACGAGATCAAAGACTTTAACAACTTGAAAATGTGGCTCAAAGTAAATGGTGAGCTGCGGCAAGACAACAATACCGATGACATGATTTTTGAGGTGCCGTTTTTGATTAGCTACATCAGCCAGTTTATGACCTTGTTACCGGGCGATGTGATTTCCACAGGTACCCCCTCTGGAGTAGGCCACGGATTTCATCCTCCTGTTTATCTAAAAGCAAGAGATGTCATTGAGCTGGGCATTGAAGGATTGGGAGAGCAACGGCAAGTGGCAAAGTAGTGCGACATAAAAGGTCGTTTCTTTTTGATAAAATTTTCATCTTTGTTGAATGGATAAATATTGGTCGGTAATTTCAAACGCTTATTCAGGGTATTGGAATTATTTTGTCCAGGAAGTGTTACATCCAAGCTGGCACAACTACTTCTATTGGCTGGTGGTGGCATCGTTGATTATCTACT
>JABFSY010000162.1 GCA_013140395.1 Cyclobacteriaceae bacterium | reverse complement strand
AAAAAAGAGTTGTTGAAGATCCCCGTTTTTGGGTGGGTGACTCGAGCAACTTGTGTAGTGGTGTATCGAGCAAGCCAGGAAAGCAGGAAAAAGAGCTTGAACTATCTAAAGAAAATTTCAGGTTTGGGAATCAATGTTTTAATTTTTCCAGAAGGTACACAAAACCGCACCCAAGAAATCATGCAACCGTTTAAGGAAGGGGCGTTTCGAATAGCCGTTGATACTGGTCAATCGATACAACCCTTGGCGGTGGTAGGGGCTGGGGCGCTAATGCCTCCAGGCACACTGAGAATTAAGCCTGGGGTAATAAAAATAATTGTGGGTGACGTGATTCCCGTTGAACCGGGAGTTGACCAAGTTCAGCGTTTGAAGGACCATACCTTCGGGGTGTTACAACAACTGATACAAAAGAATTCATAGACCCATGCGCGAGCTTGTCTTAATTTTTCTGGGAGGAGGAATCGGAAGTGTAATGCGTTTTTCTCTTGGAAAATGGATTTCCTCATTTCATTCTCATCATTTCCCCTACGGAACTCTTTTTGTGAATGTCCTTGCTTGTTTTGTACTTGGCGCGTTGGTTGGTGTAGCAGACCATAAACAAATCATATCCTCAAACGCTCGCTTATTTTGGACAGTTGGATTTTGTGGAGGCTTTAGCACCTTTTCAACGTTTAGCAGCGAGACGCTGACGCTCATCCAAACTGGATTTCAGTTTTCGAGTCTGGTGTATGTATTGGCCAGTTTATTGTTGTGCCTGGCAGCAACTTATCTTGGCTTGTACTTAGGAGAACAGATCAATTGAAAACCGGGATGTAGACAATCTTTTTGGTTTCAAAAAAATCCTCCTGGAAGAACTCGGTAAGGTCGTACAGCTTATATCTTCTTTTCAGTTCGTCCATTTCTTCCTCTAAATCTCCGCCCTTTAGGTAAAGGATTCCATTGTCTAAATCATGGATTGAATTCGGTTTGATTTTCATGTTAATCCAGCCATAAAACTCTTTCATCCGTGTAACTGCTCTACTCACAACAAAATCATATTTGAACTTAAGTTGCTCCGCTCGTATTTGATCAGCATTGATATTGTCTAATTCTATAGCTCCTGCAATTTCTTTTACCACCGTAATCTTCTTTCCAATAGAATCTACTAAATGAAATTCAGATTCAGGGAAAAGAATGGCGAGCGGTATTCCAGGAAAGCCACCACCCGTTCCTACATCGAGAATAGATGCGCCCGGCTTGAACTGAATTACCTTGGCAATTGCCAAGGAATGGAGAATATGATTTATATAGAGGTTGTCAATATCCTTTCTGGAAATGACATTAATTTTCTCGTTCCACTCTTTGTATAAAGGGCCCAATTGGGCGAATTGCTTTTTTTGTTTGTCGCTCAGGTTCGGGAAATAGTGGGATATAATGGCTGCGTCTTGCAATTGGCTGGAATTTAGATTTATTTCAAATATACGTTGTGTGTGTGGTGCTCGACTAAAATCCAAAAATAATGAAACGTCTTGTCAATTCATTGGTAATGATCGCAGCTCTTGGATCGCTTTGGAGCGCATGCCAGCCGAAACGAACGCAACCAGCCAACTTGTTTTCAGCTACGGCAGATTCATTGATGGCCACATTCCCCGACTTTAGTGGTGTCGTTTTATTGGCAAAAGGCGGACGCCCGATTTATAACCGCGCTTTTGGATACAAAAACTTTGAAACAAAAAAGAAAGCCGATACAGCCAGTGTTTTTGAGTTGGCATCTGTTTCCAAGCAGTTTACGGCCATGATCATTATGCAATTGAAAGATGAGGGCAAACTCAATTTTGATGATGGAATCGAAAAGTACTTTAGGCAACTACCATATGGCAACATCACCATTCGCAATCTATTGAACCATACCTCAGGCTTGCCGGATTATCAGGCAATTATGGATGAACATTGGGATAAATCCAAAATAGCCGGCAACGAAGATATTATTGAATACCTAAATAAGTATCATCCTCCAAAGTTATTTGATCCGGGGACAAAGTATGAATATAGTAACACTGGCTATGTATTGTTAGCGAGCATAGCGGAAAGGGTTTCAGGGGAAGACTTCATCGAACGATCCCGAAACAGAATCTTTCGATCCCTTGAGATGAACACTACCGATATCCGGACCTTGTCGGAAAAATCGGCCATGGAAAACT
This sequence comes from Cyclobacteriaceae bacterium, assembly GCA_013140395.1. GTDB lineage: Bacteria > Bacteroidota > Bacteroidia > Cytophagales > Cyclobacteriaceae > ELB16-189. The sequence goes on along the minus strand of JABFSY010000162.1, from coordinate 1,766 downwards.
TTGCCTGGGGTCATATCTACGTTGACGAAAAGGCTCGGTATGTACGGGCTGATTCGTTTCCATCTTCGAACTATACAATTTGGTTGGGCAATCGAAAAGGACCTGGCCGCATTAGCTCCACTTCTTTGGATTTACTAAAATGGGACCAAGCCTTATATTCGGAAGCAATAATCAAGCAGCAAACTCTTGCAGAGGCATTTATGCCAGCCCGTTTAAAAAATAATTCGCTTTCTTATTCTGGTTTTGGCTGGGATATACAAATTAGCCCAAACGGAAAGCGAATCGTGAGACACAATGGCGACAACCCAGGTTATAAAACGCAAATCATCCGACACATAGACGAAAACAAAACGTTGATTGTGCTATGCAACAATGCGCATCGCGGATTTGAGAAGATAGTTGAGCAATTAGACTGGCTATTGCAAGATGAATGAGGTTCACTTCAAAATCGCCTCATCGACTGAAGATATGAAATGCATTAAGGAAATGCGTTACACGATATTTACGATGGAACAGGGTATTGGGCAAGAATTGGATGAAGATGGTTTGGATGATACGAGCGTTCATGTAATAGGGTATCATGCCGAAACAAACGCAGCAGTGGCTTCGGGGCGATTGACTATCATCGGAAATACCGGGGTGCTTTCGCGCATTGCCGTAAACAAAGAATATCGGGGGTTGAAACTGGGTCAGGAGGTAGTAAGGCAGCTGGAAAAAATCGCCATCGAAAGGAGTATTCAAACAGTAAGCTTGAGCCCGCACACTTATTTGGAGAAATTTTATGTGGACTTGGGGTATCACACAATAACAGGTGAAAAACAGGTGGGGCCCTATACATTGCTGACGATGTTAAAAAAAATATGATAGAGCATCGTTTATCTATCCGCCAGGTTGAAGAAGCACACGCTGTTATTTCGCCAGCATTTATTCATACGCCACAATATATCTGTGAACCGCTAAGCGGTTTTTTTGATTGTGAGTTGATGATAAAGGTTGAGACGATAAACCCAATTAGGAGTTTTAAAGGGCGAGGTGCTGACTATTTGGTATCAAAATCTACTGAGTCGGAATTGATTTGTGCAAGTGCAGGAAATTTTGGACAGGCGATGGCTTATGCATGCCGAAAGGCAAAAAAGAAGTTGATCGTATATGCCTCGGTCAATGCAAACCCGCTCAAGATAGATCGTATGCGATGGCTTGGCGCAGACGTGATTTTGTTTGGTGAAGACTTTGATGCGGCAAAAGAGGAAGCAAGGAAGATATCGACACAAAGAGGTATTCGCTTTATTGAAGACGGTGTAGAAATTGAAACGCTTGCAGGAGCAGGAACGATCGCTCTTGAATTGAAAAAAGCATTTTCGTCTATCGATATCCTATTGGTCGCTCTTGGAAATGGTGCGCTGATAAATGGTGTTGCAAGGATAATGAAAGAGAAATCACCGTTCACAAAAATAATAGCTGTCCAGGCCAAGGGCGCGCCAGCAATGGTTGATTCCTGGCGGGCAGGTAAGTTGATTTCCTATGAACATATTGATACAATCGCAGACGGAATTGGAGTTCGCCTTCCGGTTGAACAAGCGCTGCAAGACATGAAAGGATTAGTGGACGGTGCGCGTTTAGTAGAAGAGAAGTCGATTCTGCAAGCGATGAAGTTACTTCATGAGCACACAGGATTGATTGTGGAGCCATCTGGTGCTGTGGGGATTGCCGCACTTCTTGAGAACAAGAGCGATTTTCGATCTCAACAAGTAGCAACTATTTTATGT